>JAFZUH010000160.1 GCA_017618435.1 Bacteroidales bacterium
CCCTTGATGTGAAGGGTGCTTCGACAGGCTCAGCAACCAGCGGCTCAAAAGTGGTGGTGAATCCCTCAACGGGTACAGTCGATTTTGAAACAGGCGACAAAGTGTATGTCGGAAGCGGCGGCAAGTATGTAGGATTCCTGACCCACAACGGCACCAATTTCGTTGGCAACATCACCAATCCGACCGAAAACCAGCCCCTTCAATTCTATTTCCTCGGAAATGTAACCCCACAGGAAACACTTTCTGCTGGCACAACGGAGGAATGTTCAGTAATTATCACTGACCAAACGGAGCATTTGCCTGTGATTTCATGTGCGGCTTCATACGAAAACTATGTTTCGGGTGTGACATCATACACAAGCCATTTGCTGAACAAATGCGCCTTGGTAAAGTTCAATGTGACTACGCCTTCAAACTCGCCTATCTGCATCACTGGAATGAAAAACAAGGTGACGGTGGATTTCACGCAAAACACGGTAACGCCCAGCATAGATGGTGAAGGTGTGATTATGTTACCTGCTGGAAGTGGCGAGAATGTTGAAAAATGGGCGATTTTGTTGCCGCAGGAGGCTTTGGAGGAAGGCGAAGAAGGGTCGGCTTATACCGAAGATGGAATCTATATTGGGACTCGACCTGCTGTTCCAACAATTATGGGAAACGGCTATTTGGCGGATGGTATTACTATATCTGTTGAAGTTATTGGCGTTCCAATTGGTGCAATTAATGGTCTGTTCTCAGTTAGCGATTCAAAACATGTGTATTTTTCTCAAGGCAACCTTCAATATATAGGCAGTGCCGCCATACCATATTGGAAGTTTGCAGATAACCAATGGGATTATCTTGGTGATAATGGGCAAGGCAGTACTAATCAAAATGTTGATAGAGACTTGTTCGGTTGGGGTACGAGTGGCTACAATCATGGTGCTATAGCCTACCAACCTTGGAGTACCAGTTCCGATTTTAGACAGTATTACGCTTATGGCGATTCTGGCTGCAACCTTTGGAGCCAGACAGGTCAGGCAGACTGGGGATATAACGCCATCAGCAACGGTGGAAATATGGAGAATATCGGTTGGCGTACGCTGACGGCTACTGAATGGATTTATGTCTTTAACACCCGTACAACCTCGACAATAAACGGCGAAGCCAACGCCCGCTATACGAAAGCCATCGTGTCTGGCAATAAGGGTGTCATCCTTTTCCCCGATTTCTATACCCATCCCGATGGAGTGGCTCAACCAACTGGCATCAACAATAGCAGTATAGATTATGACAACATCTATACCGAGTCTGATTTTGCCTTAATGGAAATCAATGGTGCAGTGTTCTTCCCTGCTGCAGGCAGCCGAAATAACACATCTCTTAGTAATGCCGGTTTATATGGCAGATACTGGTCAAGTTCGTATTTTTCTGGTTACTCGGAATACACCCATCAAATGAGTTTTAGTCCTTATAATCTTTATCCCTCAAACGGTGTTAGTCGTTACTACGGGCATTCGGTACGATTAGTCCACGATGCAGAGTGACCCCAACTTGTTTTGTTTTCATAAGGCCACCTCTATATTTTCCAATCGTATTGGGAAAAAAGAGGTGGCTTCTTTCGTTTCTTTCCGAAAGTCTTTTCAATTCAAGTAAAAACTCTATTTTTGCTGGTGCATTAAAAAAGTATAGAGGACATGATAGTTTCATTTATGATTATCACAACAAAAGGCACGAACTATTTTGAGTTTGATGGTGATATTGAACAAGAAATAGCAGTATTGAATTTGATAAATGGTAGAAAGCCAATAGAATGGTTTGATGGCACTTGTCATAGAATGATGTATCGTTATGATGATTTGACGAAAAAAACTGTAGATGATTTTGCCAAAAAGTTTGGAAGTGAAAAAAACAAAGAGCCTTTTAAACTCAGAAAGTTTATGAATATGCATCTTGTAAAAGATGAGCCTTTCTATACGTTCCGAATGGACGGATATTTGAGGAATGTTGAACAAATTCAAATTGTTCATGCTGTTTATCAATTAGTTTCCATAAAGCAAGGGAAGTCCAAAGATGAACTATGGGAAACCGTGAGAACTGATATGGAATCGTTGTCTAATGACTATGAATTTTGGTCTTTAGGGTTAGAGTCATATCGTGCTGGAAATGACACTAGCAAACGTGTGTGTCGGTTTTGTGGAAGAACGATAGCAACAGGTGCAACTTTTAATCATAAATCTCATGCCATTTCAGAAGCACTTGGCAATAAGACACTAATATGTAATGAAGAATGTGATTGTTGTAATAAAAGATTGGCTTCAATAGAAGACAATTTGAGCGTTGCTTATTTGGAGATTCGTAGGGCTTTATGTCAAACAACAGGGAAGAAAGGGGTAAACTCCGTTGCAGGACAGACTTTTATTATGGATGCAAAAACC
>JAFZUH010000161.1 GCA_017618435.1 Bacteroidales bacterium
ACCTTTGGAAACAGGTTTTACTATATTATTAATATGATAAATTGGATAAGAAACACGTGTATTTTCGGTTCTTTCGTCTGAAGCAAAATCGGGAGTCTTGTCCGGATTTATTTTTACATTTTCCAACAAAGCATCTCTTTTGATAGCATTGTAAATATCCGGTTCCTGTTCTTTTGACAAGTTGATACATTTTGCATAGCAACCGCCTTCATAGTTGAACACACCTTCATCGTCCCAACCATGTTCATCATCACCGATAAGCAGACGTCTTGGATCTGCCGACAAGGTGGTTTTACCCGTTCCCGAAAGACCGAAAAACAAGGCAGTGCTGCCATCTTGTGCCTGATTGGCCGAGCAATGCATTGAAGCCATACCTTTTAAAGGCAGAAAATAATTCATTATAGAGAAGAAACCTTTTTTTATCTCACCACCATACCAAGTTCCACCAACAACAGCCATGCGGTCTTTGATATTGAATGCGACATAAACTTCGCTGTTCAGATTTTGTTCTTTCCAATTCGGATTGGTTGTTTTGCAAGCATTTAACATCACAAAATCGGGTTCAAAATCTTTCAATTCTTCTTCTGTAGGACGAATGAACATATTTTTTACAAAATGGGCTTGCCATGCCACCTCGCAAATAACACGGACTTTCAAACGTGTATTTTCATTGGCACCGCAAAATGCATCCATTACATACAATTTTTTGCCATTCAATTGTTTACGGCTATTATCCAACAATGCTTGCCAAATTTCCTGATTGATTGGCTTGTTGTCAGAACCTTTTCTGTTTGCACCAGCCCACCAAACGGTATTTTCGGTAACTTCATCTTTCACAATATATTTGTCTTTAGGTGAACGACCTGTGAAAATACCTGTATTTACATTGATGGCCCCCAAAGTGGTTTCTTCGCCTACTTCATAACCTTGCAAACCGGCTGCGGTTTCATGTTTGTACAATTCTTCATACGATAAATTGTGATAAATCTCCTGTACGTTTTCTATTCCATAACGTTTTAAATCTATTGTCATTTTTATACGTTTTTTAATTTAAACACTATTTTAATAAAGTTGCAAATATACTTTATTTTTCAATAATACAATAAAATTTTATCAATATTTTTCAAAAACAAAAATCTATCCATTTCTTTTTTAAGCATTTAAAATATTTTTCCAAACGCTTCAATCTGCAAGTAACAATTCAGAAACCCAATACTGTTTTTTTTGAAAAAGAACAAAAATAAAGCAAGATTACAACGGCATCACAAAAAGAGTGTAACATTTTTTAATTCAATTTCTTTGGATAGCACAATCCCTATTTATAGGTATTTTAACATTGTTTTTTGGGTGATAAAAGCGGTAAAAAATACCTAAAAATAGGGATATGAAATATTTTTAGTATAACATATATTTGCAGGCAAAAAATAAGAAGAAAAAAAATAATGAATAGAAACAATGCAAATATAAAATGGCATAAATTCATATTTTTCCCAATGACCATATTCTGGAGAAAATTGTATCAATTTTGCATATTTTGGCAGTTTTTTGATAAAAACTTATTTTGTTTTTCATTATTTTGGAAGAAAAAGATACCCCTATTGTACAAAATATGTTATCTTTGCAAAACGGAATAATGAAACCTATTATTATTTATATGTATATGTATATGTATATGACGATGGAAAATACAAGAAAATATACTTTAAGTACAATCTTTTTATCATTGGTAACTATAAGTATTGTAACTTTTGATAT
>JAFZUH010000162.1 GCA_017618435.1 Bacteroidales bacterium
ATGGTGGAAAGAAGAAATATTCGACCTTTCCAACGATGTGTCCTATTCAGAAGTGCAATTCCGTTTTGTTATCAAAAAAGGAAATGTTACCGGCACACAAATTTCCTATGGATGGGTGTTGGATAATTTTGAACTGATGGGTTCGATGTATGAATTGAAAGCCCCTGTAGTGGAATTCATATCTTCGCTTACCGATACGGTTCTTTATACCGGTCCGTACCTCATTCAGGCCAAAGTGGCCAAACGTACTGCCATAGGATTGGAAACACCCAAATTGGTTTACACCGCTTCCCATCCTTCCACGGCTACCGTTACCGACACTTTAACCATGACCGCCTACAAGGGGGATTCTTTATGGCAAGCCACCATCCCGCAATATATCTTCGGCAGCACCATTAATTATTCAGTGCGCGGTGAAGATACCGTAGGCAACTATGCCACCGCCAAAGACGGTTTTATCAGCAAACACCCTGTGGGTGGCACTCAAAGCGATTCCGTAATAATAGGCACTCCTAACGGAGGTATATATAATTGCGCCTATCCATGGTGTACTATGGGTGATGGTTTCAATTGGTCATTAGCTATTTATCATGCTGCCGATTTAGGCAACGCCAACACGTCCAAAACCCTCAGTGGTATTGCATATCACAACACCTATTCTTATTATCACGTGCGTTATAATGTAAAATGCTATGTCAAAGAAACAACGGATAATGCAGTGGCAAGTTCTTCTTATTTAGATCCTATAGCGCAAGGAGCCACATTGGTGTATAGCGGTAATTTGAACATTACACCTCAATGGAATACTGTGAAATTTGATAATGTTTACAGTGTCGGCAGCGGAAAAAATTTATATGTATGGTGGATAGATTCGTCTTCCGTGAACACATGTAGCCAAAATTCCGGTACCATCTATTGGGATAGATATACTCCATCTTACAATGGTATCGCGTACAACGGCAATCACTTTAGCGGATGTAATGGCGGATCTGAAAACACCACTTCCCTCAATTGTCCCGTTACCAAATTCTACTTCGGCGCCCCTATCATGGATAGTAATTCTGTCTCTATGTATAGAATAGACAATCCTACCAGCTCCGGTACATTGGCCAATCAATTGCAACCCGTGCTGGTTACTTTTAAAAACAAAGGTTTCGCCAATTTGACCAGTGCCGTTTTAGGTTGGAGCCTTAACGGCGTACTCCAGGATACCATACATTGGACAGGTAACCTGCCCGATGACTTTAATGACACCGTTACTTTGGGCTATTACACCCAAAGAGCAGGAGAGTACGATACCATAATAGCATGGGTGAACATGCCCAACAATGTGATAGATACCAATACTTTTGACGATACGCTCCAAGTAATCAGCTATGGCTGTCAATCACAACTGCAGGGTGCTTATACCATAGGTGAAGACGAAGATTTTGAGACGATAACCGATTTTGTCAATATCGCCCAATTGTGCAATCCCGTGGGAGATATCTCTTTGGAAATAAAATCCGGCATCTATGCTGAAAATTGGGATTTATCGTCTATCGGCAATATCATGGGCAATTATATACTTACCATTACCTCCGAAGCACACAATGCCGACAGCGTAATTATCAAACCCGCTTCAGGCGTGGCACTTAAATTAGGCAATAATAAAAATCTGACTATCAAAGATATCACATTTGACTGCTCTTCCATCACCGCATATACGGTACAATTTACCGCCGGTTGTGAAGACATGCTTATCCGTGATTGCAAAATATTGGCTAATCCTACCGCTACAAGTTCAACAAGTACAGCAATCTATAAAACCTCATCAACAGGTATACTCAAAAATGTTCAATTTATCAATAACTACATTTCCGGAGGATACTATGGATTCTATTTGTATGGTGGTACTGGAACCGCTGCTTATGGAAACGATGTGGTAATAGACAGTAATATGATTGTTGACCAATATTATTATGCTACCTATTTGTATTATTGCCATTTTAAGAGCGTGTCATATAATAAAATACACAGCAGAACTTCCAGCACTTCCAACTATTGGTATGGTTTACGTGCATACGATTGCGAATTTGACATAGTCAATGCCAACTCCATTATCCAACGCAGTACCGCTATAATCTATCCTTATGGTTTGTATTGCTATTATATTAACGATGCCCGTTATGGTAACAAACCCGCCACACCCGCATTGTTTACCAATAATGAAATAAACGTCTATACCACAGGTTCTTATTATGGTGCATACCTTTATTATAGCACCATCAATTTCTACAACAATTCCATTCTTGTAAGAGGAACAAGTACTGGTCGTGGTATGTACCTTGGCAATGTAGCTAACTCACACTATGATATCCAAGGTAATAATATTGTAGCCTTATCAACATCAGGTTATCCTATCTATTTCTCATCGGCTCCAAGTGCCCAATATTTCAATTTTGCAAACAATAACCTCTATGCTCCTACTTACACAGCTTATGCAGGAG
>JAFZUH010000163.1 GCA_017618435.1 Bacteroidales bacterium
AAATCAAGGGCTTGATGTTTGTCTTTCTCTATTTGGGATTGTAGGGCTTGGAGATTGGCAAATTTTTGTTCTGCTCTCAAAAAACACAAAGGCTCAACTGTAAGTTGTTGATTGTATATGTCTTGGCTGAAGTTTAGCAGGTGGATTTCTATGCTTTGTTCGCTTCTATGGGTAGTTGGGCGGGTGCCGATATTCATTATCCCATAATATATTTGATTAAGGTGTTGGACTGCAACTATATATACTCCATTTGGGGACAACTGTCCTTGCTGTAAAGACAAATTTGCAGTGGGAAAGTTTAGTTGCCTGCCCAGCCCCAAGCCGTGTATGACAATGCCTGAAAATTTTTCAAATTCCATTCCAATTAATATTAATGTATAACAGATTTGCAAAAGTACAAAATAATTGGAAGGGAAACGAATGCGTGTCATATATTTTTTTCATCGCAATTGGACTTTTATGGACTTGACTTTTGTGATATCTCCCCACATTATAGCAAAAAAATGTGGCGAGCCACAAAAAAATGCTATGAATTATTGTTCGTTGAGTCTATATAGTAGAAAACTTTGTATGTTGAATCTATAATTTTAGATTTTTTATGCTATCTTTGCAAAGTTTTTAGCAAAAAAATAAAATGACAAAGTTAGCGATAGTTATCTTAAATTGGAACGGCAAAAAGTTTTTGGAGCAATTTTTGCCTACGCTGATAGCCCATACACCGTCTTGGGCAGAGATAATTATTGCCGACAATGCGTCCACAGACGATTCTGTTGCATTTTTGCAAAGCCAATATCCGCCATTGCGTTTGATACAAAATGACCAAAATTACGGTTTTGCAGGCGGTTACAATCAAGCCTTGGCACAAGTGCAGGCAGAATACTATTGTTTGCTCAATTCCGATATAGAGGTTACCGCCCAATGGGTGGAAGGTATTGTGGATTATATGGATACACATCAAGAAGTGGGCATTTGCCAACCCAAATTATTGTCTTGGCACAATCGGCAGCAATTTGAGTATGCCGGTGCCGCCGGAGGTTTTATAGACAAATATGGCTATCCGTTTTGTCGGGGGCGTATATTTAATAATATAGAAACAGACAACGGGCAATATGATGACATTTGTGAAATATTTTGGGCAACAGGAGCCTGTCTGTTTGTCCGTAGTACATTGTTTCATCAAGTTGGTGGTTTGGACGCGGATTTTTTTGCCCACATGGAAGAAATAGATTTCTGTTGGCGGGTAAAACATCTGGGTTATAAGGTAATGTATTATCCTTATTCTCACGTTTTCCATATTGGTGGCGGTACTTTGCCCAAATCGTCCCCACAAAAAACCTATCTCAACTTCAGAAACGATATGTTGTTGTTATATAAGAATCTGCCCAAGAAGAAATGGCTGGCGGTTTTTATTGTCAGAGTTTTCTTGGATTGGATAGCGGCACTGAAATTTTTGACAGGCAAGGGCGGTTGGCAGGAATTTTATGCCGTATTTCGTGCAAGAAGAGATTTTTATAAAATGAGAAAAGCAACGAAACAAAAATCTCAATATTCCAAAAACGAAGTGTCCAACATATATAATAAAAGTATAGTTTGGACATATTACGGACAAAAAATTACTCAATTTTCACATTTGC
>JAFZUH010000164.1 GCA_017618435.1 Bacteroidales bacterium
AGGAACCTCTTCTTCACCTGCAAACCTTTGTGTCAATTACGATACGTCCGGAGTGAACGGTGGGGGTATGTTTAACGGGGATTCCATCTATTGTTACGGAAATCTTGAAGTGAAGGGTAATACAGCAAGTGGCAATGGCGGTGGCATATATCAGGTAGGCGATACGCTCTATGTAGGAGGTACAGCCACTGTAATAGACAATAAAGCAGGTATTTCTGGCGGTGGTGTTTCTATTTCTCAAGCGGGTGCTATCACAATTAAGGGTGTTGCCAATATAAAGAACAATCAAATAACAGGGATTTATTCTGGTGGCGGTGTCTATATAAACAATGCAAATTCAGCCCTTCATTTAGACGGTGGAGGTTGGGTTAATAAAAATATATCTGGAGCGGCTGGTGGTGGTATTTTGGTTGAAGAAAATGCTATCCTTACGGTAGGAACAAGTGCATCTCATCAAAATCTTGTTGTTGACTCTAATGTTGCAAACGGTACAAGCAGCAGTGGTGCCGGTGGTGGTCTTTATAATAAAGGTTATCTTACTTGTTATGGCAACTTTATTGATACCAATAATACCGCTTCTGCTTCCGGTGGTGGTTTCTACAATATGAATGGTACTATGCTTATTTATGGTACAAGTGTTATATCCAACAATAAAGCAATGGCTACTACAACTGGGAATGGTTATGGTGGCGGTTTCTGTATGAATGGAGGTACCCTAACCTGCAAAGGTGCTGTAACTGTTTTTAAGAATTTAGCAAAAAGTAATTATGGTGGTGGAATTTATTTGCACAGAACAGGAACTGCAATTGCAACTATTAACTTTGAGGCAGGAGCGGTCGTCAAATACAATTCGGCAAACAATGGTGGCGGTATTTATATTACTTCAGACGGAGCACGTGGGCAAGTGTTGAACGTGGGTATAGATGCCAGTCATCCTGCCAACCTTATTGTCAATTACGACACAGCAAGAACAGGACATGGCGGTGGTATTGCAAATATGGCAGGTGCTGTCAATTGCTATGGAAATCTTATTCTTGATGGTAATGTTGCGGCAAATTGTGGTGGCGGACTTATAAATGGATCAACGTTGGTTATTTCAGGAACAAGTACAATTACAAACAATGTTGCAGCCTTTGGCGGCGGTATTTTTGTGGATACTTTGATGGATTTGCGTAGAATGACCATTACAAACAATACGGCTACAAGTGGTTTGGGCGGTGGTGTTTTTGTGAACGATAATCAAAATGCAGGAGATTATGCCGCTGTAAAATATGTAAACGTTGGTGGTGAAATGACCATAAAAGACAATACTGCCCAAGGTGTAACCAACAACTTATATGTGCAGAGTCGCAACAATATTCATTTGGTAGAGACCTTTGCAAGTACATCTCAAGTTGGCGTTTTTTGTGTCAGAAGCACAACAGCATATCCTGCTTATGGCAGTGTTCCGCTTACTATATATGGTATGCGTGACGATGACTTGTTTGCCAAAGCCGTATTTACAGGTTCCACTCCAATAGTAAACGAAGATAAGTTTATCAATGACATTACCAATGAGGTTGGAGTATTTACGAGTACCAATCACATCGAAGCAGGCGGTTATCCTTCAAGTCCGGCACCTGCACCTGTCAATGATACTATATCCAAAAACAGAAAAGCGACAGGTGGCACCGATAATGATGCTGTCAAATGGAAATCAATGCTGACCCCTTTGGTAAAAATACACGGACCGGTATCTTTGTGTAATGGTATCAAAGACACCTTATGGGTAGAAGTGTTGCGTTCCACTATCGTGTCCCACGAATGGGGTGGTATAACTCAAAATGGCACTCCTGTCGGTCCTGTCTCAGGAGATAAGTTACCGATAAATACAGCAGGAACATATTGGGTGAAATCAGAGGATAATTTGCATAATTATGCTTATGATACGATACGTATCAACAGTTTGTCGCCGTCAGTAAGCATAACCCATAGTGATGTGTTGTGTTATGGCGGAAAGAGCGGCAGTATCACACAGGGAGCGATAACAGGCGGCGGAACGATACAGACGGCTTATTGGGTATTGAAGGATATAAGCGGCAGGGATTCTATAGACAGTCAAGTCAATGTAAGCGGCAAGACGTATAATGGCTTGATAGCGGG
>JAFZUH010000002.1 GCA_017618435.1 Bacteroidales bacterium
AAAGCAAAAGTTTCTATAGTTGATTTTATGATACCTACATCGTACAAAACAATGACGATGAGTCAACTGAAAGAATTACAGCAACAAAGTAGTGATGATGACGATGATGATTTTTAATCAAAAACAACATTCGGAATACAAATACTCAAAAGACACCTGCTTATGCAGGTGTCTTTTTTAACTAAAAACATTTGTAATGGAATTTATTGACACCCATACTCATATTTATGAACCAGAATTTGAACAAGATATAGATATTGTCATTCAAGAATGTCTGAACAACAATGTCAAACGGCTATTATTGCCCAATATCAACATGGAATCCATTTCGCCTATGCTTGATGTTTGTACCAAATATGCTCAAATATGTTTTCCAATGTTAGGATTACACCCTTGTGATGTCAATGCCGACTACCGAAACACACTCAAAAATATGTTTGCCCTATTTGAACAATATCCTTTTATTGCCATAGGCGAAATAGGTATCGATTTATATTGGGACAAAACATTTATTGAAGAACAAAAAGAAGCCTTACGCTGGCAAATTGCCTTTGCCATTGAAAAAGACCTGCCTGTTATTATTCACAAACGACAATCTTATTATGAAGTGATGGCTGTACTTGATGAATTTTCACATAGCAAACTCAAAGGTATTTTCCATTGCTATTCTGGCTCGATAGAACACGCACAAGCCCTCATTGATAAAGGGTTTTTGCTCGGCATAGGCGGAACGGTTACCTACAAAAGTGCCAAATTAGACGAAATTCTGCCCCATATAGATTTGCAACACATTGTATTGGAAACCGATGCCCCATATCTTCCCCCTGTTCCCTATCGGGGACAACGCAACAAAAGCAGTTATATTCCGCTCATTGCCCAACGCATTGCCGAAATAAAACAAACAACCATAGAACATGTGGCAGAAATAACCACAAACAATGCCCGACAATTGTTTAAAATTTAAGTTTTAAGAAGACAATTCTAAAAATAAAAAATCGGTTTTTAGCATAAAACACTGAAAACACAATCATAAAAATAAATTGCAATTTTGGGGAATGAAACCACTTGAAATATACGATAACAACTATAAATCAAACAAATAGGTTGTGAATTATTTGTTAATTAATTCTTGGAAAAAAGTTAAAAAAGATATTATTTTTTTTAGTAATTTAGCACTTTGAAAAAGAAGTCCAAGGAGAGGTGTCCGAGTTGGCCGAAGGAGCACGCCTGGAAAGTGTGTAAGCGACAAAATCGCTTCCAGGGTTCGAATCCCTGTCTCTCCGCAAAATTTTAAAAATTAAGTAAATAATAGTATTAACAACAAAAATTGTAGTATGAAAAAATTAGTTGCATGTTTGGCTTTTGCCGGACTTTTTATCTTTGGAACAAACAACGTAGTTATGGCTCAAGAAGCCACAGAACCACAAGCGTCTGAACAAACAGAAAACGAAGCAGCCGTTACGGAACAACCTGTTGCTGCCGCTGCTCCTGTAGTAGAAGAGGAAGTCGTTGTTGAAAAACCTTTCAATCAAGTGTTGAAAGACAAATTCATTGAAGGTGGTGTAGGATTTATGACTCCTATTTTGTTAGCACTTATTTTGGGTTTAGCATTAGTTATCGAAAGAACCATTTATTTGAATTTGGCTACAACCGATACCAAAAAATTACTCGCTGGTATTGAAGAAGCATTGAAAAACGGTAATGTAGAAAAAGCAAAAGAAATTTGCCGCAACACCAGAGGTCCTGTTGCAAGTGTATTCTATCAAGGTTTGGACCGCTATGACGAAGGCAATGAAAGCATAGAAAAAGCAGTTGTTTCTTACGGTGGTGTTCAAACCGCTCGTTTGGAATCCAACATGTCTTGGATTGCATTCTTTATCGCAGTGGCTCCATCTTTGGGATTCTTGGGTACAGTTGTCGGTATGGTTCAAGCATTTGACGATATTGAAAAAGCAGGTGATATTTCTCCAACCATTGTTGCCGGCGGTATGAAAGTGGCTTTGATTACAACCGTAACAGGTTTGATTGTTGCAATTATCCTTCAAGTGTTCTACTCTTATTTGGTTTCCAAAATAGATAGTTTGGTTACTTCTATGGAAGATGCAACCATCAGTTATATGGACATCTTGGTAAGATACAGAAAATAAAATCATTAATTGTCTAAACTAAAAGTATAACGACAATGGAAAAATTAATTAGAAAAATCGGAAACATATATGTCATTGCGATAGCAGTCATCGCAATCGTATTTGCTTTCCTTGCAGTTTTCAATATCAACGGAGCAGGTTCCGTTGCTGAATTGCAAGCAGCAGGCAATACCACCGCCTTGACCGCTCTCAATGTCATGTATTCTTTATTGGTATATGCCCTCATCGGGGTATCTTTATTGCTTATCATTGCTTTCTTGATTATGCAAGTGGCATCAAACAAAAAACAAGCCATCAGTACATTAATATTATTAGGTATTTGTGCCGTTGTTGTGCTTGTTGCCTATTTGTTGGCTCCAAAAGAAATAACAGAAATGGACGAAGTTGCTTTAAGAGTCGGCATTTCAAACGGATTATTTGTTTGGGTAAGTACATTAATGAATATTATATGGATTGTCTTTATTGGTGTTATCGCAGCAATAATAGGCTCCTTAGTTTATGTTAAAATTATAAAATAATTAGAATTATGGCAAAAAAGAGCACACCTGGTCTTAATACAGGTTCTATGGCAGATATTTCCTTCTTGCTGTTGACATTCTTTTTGCTTACCTCTTCTATTAACACAGACCAAGGTATTCAACGAAGATTGCCACCGGCATTGACAGGAGATGAAAAGCCCCCAGAAATCAACAAACGTAATGTGATGAAGATTTTGGTGAATATGTATGACCAACTTTTGGTAAATGACGAACCAATGGACGATGTTCGTCAACTAAAAGCACGTACTATAGAATTTATCACCAACCCATC
>JAFZUH010000165.1 GCA_017618435.1 Bacteroidales bacterium
AGGAACCTCTTCTTCACCTGCAAACCTTTGTGTCAATTACGATACGTCCGGAGTGAACGGTGGGGGTATGTTTAACGGGGATTCCATCTATTGTTACGGAAATCTTGAAGTGAAGGGTAATACAGCAAGTGGCAATGGCGGCGGTATATATCAGGTAGGCGATACACTCTATGTAGGAGGAACAACTACTATTACCAAAAATACGGCTGACGGCAATGGTGGCGGTATATGTTTTATGGGAGGAACGCCTAAATTTGCAAGTTTGCCGTCTATTACCAACAACAGAGCAGGCAATGGCGGCGGTATTTATGCGGGTGCAGCCTTAACCTTGCCTTCCGGATTTGAACTGAAATCCAACAAGGCTACCAATGGCGGCGGATTGTATGTAGATACCAACACTACACTCAAGGGTGTAACTTTCCAAAAAGATACAGCCACAGCTGCAGGCGGTGCCATTTATGTCAATAGCGGAACTTTGACATTTGCTTCGGGCAGCAATGTTATTGGAGGTTCTTCCACCAATGCAGATAAAAACAGAGCCGTTGACGGTGCCGGTTTGTATGTAGCAGGCGGCACGGTTAATTTTGATGTGGCTACAAATATTACATATAATATAGCCACAACAGGAACTGGCAATGGAGGCGGTATTTGTATAGCTGGTGGCACAATCAATACAACCAAGCCAGTAAATGTGTCAAACAATTCCGCTAAAAATGGTGGAGGTATGGCTATGATAGGTGGTACGCTTGTTGTTAAAAATTCTACAACAACCGACTCTTTGAAAATATACAATAATACAGCGACCACCAATGGAGGCGGTATATATATAACCGATGGAACTATCAACAATACCTATCCTCGTATGGCTATTTATAGTAATACGGCTCCTGATGGTGGCGGTATCTATTCTGCAGCAGGTTCCAAGAGTATAGGCAATATTGGTATGATACGCAACAACCAAGCCACAACCAATCATGGCGGTGGTTTGTACAATGCTGCAAATACTATTACTGTAACAGGTTATATGGAAGTAAAAGAAAATACTTCTAAAAAAATGGGAGGAGGTATCTATACAATAGCAGATTTAAGTCTTCCATCGGGGACAAAGATAATAAAAAATACAGCAAAAACCGAAGGCGGCGGTCTTTGTGTAAATGGTAATTGTACAACAACACTTGCAGGTATAACCATTTCAAGCAATATATCATTAACAAGAGGTGGTGGCATTTATCTGCGTACAGGTACACTTACTTTTGCTTCAGGTGCAAATACTATAGGTGGAGTGCTATTAGCCGATTCGAACCAAGCAGCAAATGGAGGCGGTATGTTTATATATGGTTCATGTACGTTCAATGTTAATGCTTCTGCAACCTTACTTGTGTCAAATAATCAAGCAACAACCATAGGTGGTGGAGCCTATTTCTATGGTGGAACAGGTTGGCTATATACTGTAAATATTTTAGGAGCAACAAATATTACAAACAATTATGCTCCCAAAGGTGGCGGTTTGGGTATGTATGCAGCAGCTTCAACATTCAATGTGCCAGGTTCAGATACACTTTTGAGAATATATAACAATAATGCAACTTATGGTGGTGGCATATATTATATAAGTGGAAATACTAAAAGTGTTTCTTTCCCAACAATTGTTATTTATGAAAATACGGCAACAGATGGCGGAGGTATTTATTGTGAAAAACATTCAACTTCCAATTCCTCTTATACAATTAATAATTTGATGGTGCGTCATAATACAGCCACAGGCAATGGTGGAGGTATTTGGTATAAGGGTTATAAAGAAACTTCTTCTAGTTATACAACAAATTTTTCAGATGTAATTGTCAAAGGTAATATCGCTGGTGATAATGGTGGTGGTATATACGTGGATAGTTCCTATATGACACTTAAAGGGATAAAAGTATTTTCTAATCAAGCGACTCTTAATGGTGGTGGAATTTATGTAAAAGAAGGAGTGCTTGATTTTGCAACCACGACAAGCACCATAGGCGGTACTACGTTGGCAGATTCCAATCATGCTGTAAATGGTGGCGGTTTGTACGTGGCAGACGGTATAGTTAACTTTAATATTGCAACAGATATTACTTATAATACAGCCACAACAGGTACTGGCAATGGCGGTGGTGTTTGTATAGCAGGTGGTACTATCAATACAACCAAGGCAGTAAATGTGTCAAACAATTCCGCTAAAAATGGTGGTGGTATGGCAATGACAGGAGGTACGCTTGTTGTTAAAAATTCTACAACAACTGACTCATTGAAAATACATGCTAATACAGCGACAACAACAGGTGGCGGTTTGTATATAACAAATGGTACCATAAATAATACTTATCCTCGTATGACTGTTTATGAAAACACGGCTCCTAATGGAGGTGGTATTTATTCTGCAACAGGTACCAAGAGTATAAAGAGTATCGGTATGATACGCCACAACCAAGCCACAACCAATCATGGTGGTGGTTTATACAATGCTGCAGGCACGATTACAGTAACAGGTACTACTATTATCAAAGGAAATACTTCTACCCAATTGGGTGGTGGTGTTTATACGGTGGCCAATTTAAGTCTGCCATCAGGTACGCAGATATTTGATAATACTGCAAACACTAATGGTGGCGGTATTTATACTTCTGGTTGTACGACTACTATTGTCGGGGCAACAATCAAATCAAATACAGCCACAACCAATGGAGGTGGCTTGTATGTCAATGGCGGTGTGATTGAATTTGCTGGGAATCCAACCATTTCGTATAATGAAGCGAATGATGGCGGTGGTATTTATTCTACAGGAACATCAACAATAAACAATGCGTTTATTGTTGATAACAATACGGCAACCAATATGGGTGGTGGTATGTATGTAACAGGTACTCTAAATATATTAGGAGGACCAACAATAATCAACAATTCCGCTAAAGGTGGTGGCGGTATTTTCTATGCTAGTGGTTCATCTATTACTATTGGGGCAACCACTTCTCCACAAAGTCTTGAAGTAAGAGGAAATATG
>JAFZUH010000018.1 GCA_017618435.1 Bacteroidales bacterium
CTGCAACACTCATGTCAATGGATAGTTGCAGTGAAAAACGTGTTTTTCCATTAAAGGAAATCGGATAAGTGTAGGTAGATTCCTGTAAATATTTTTCTTCAATTAGAGGAAATTTGGCATAATTAATTGTCGTATTGTGTCCCATCAAATGCCATAAGTGTTCACAAATAAACGGGGCAAATGGGGATAAAATAATGGTTAACGGTTCTAATATTTCTTGTTTGTTGCATTTAAGGTCAGATAGTTCGTTTACACAAATCATAAAAGCACTAACTGTTGTGTTATACGACATTCTTTCAGTGTCTTCCTGTACTTTTTTGATTGTCTTATGCAAAATTTTCAATTCTTGTTCTGACGGTTGGTCATTGGAGATTTGAAAATCAGAATTAGGATTATTATGAAATAGTTTCCAGAATTTTTTGATAAACCTGAATACCCCTTCGATACCTTTGGTATCCCAAGGTTTGGATTGTTCAAGAGGTCCAAGAAACATTTCATACATTCGTAAAGTGTCTGCACCATATTTTTCCACCAAATCATCAGGATTTTGAACGTTATACATGGATTTGGACATTTTTTCAATCTCATATCCGCAGATATATTTGCCGTTTTCTAAAATAAATTCGGCATTAGTAAATTCAGGTCTCCATGCTTTGAATTTTTCAATGTCCAAAACATCATTATTTACGATATTTATATCCACATGAATAGGGTCGGTCTGATAGTTTCCTTTTTGATTTAAAGAAACAAAAGTATTCGTTCCTTTAATTCTGTAAACAAAATTGGAACGTCCTTGTATCATACCTTGGTTGACTAATTTTTGGAAAGGTTCTTCTTTGCAGACAATTCCTAAATCGTATAGGAACATATTCCACATTCGTGAATAGAGCAGGTGTCCTGTAGCATGTTCTGATCCACCAATATATAAATCAACGTTTTGCCAATATTCGTTGGCTTTTTTATCTATGTAAGCCTCATTGCAGTCTGGGGACATATAGCGTAAATAATAGGCATTGGAGCCAGCAAATCCCGGCATGGTGTTATAATCCAAAGGATAACCTTTGTATGTCCAATTTTTTGCTCTTGCCAAAGGCGGATTGCCGTCTTTGGTGGGCAAATAACTGTCAATTTCCGGTAAGAGAATGGGGAGGTCTTTGTCTTCAACGGGATAAGGTACGCCATCTTTGTAATACATTGGAAAAGGTTCTCCCCAATATCTTTGACGGCTAAAAATAGCGTCTCTTAACCGATAATTGATTTGGCTTTTCCCGATATTCATTGCTACAATTTTTTCAACTACTTTTTTTGCGGCTTCTTTAACCTGCATGCCGTTGATAAAATCAGAATTGACACAATATCCATCTTTGGAATCTTTGCTTTCAGTCCAATTATCAGTGTTTTCTTCTTGTTGCCCGTTAGGTACAACCACTTGAATAATAGGTAGGTTGAAATGTTTTGCAAAAGCAAAATCTCGGCTGTCGTGAGCGGGAACAGCCATAATTGCTCCCGTTCCATAGCCGGCTAAAACATAATCAGAAATCCAAATGGGAATATTTTTTCCTGTGATTGGATTCTTGGCAAAAGCACCGGTGAAGACACCTGTTACCGTTTTAATTTCGGCTTGGCGTTCTCTTTCTGAACGATTCTTTGCCCATGTTACGTATTTTTCGACTTCTTCTTTTTGTGCTGTTGTTGTAATCTGTTCTATAATAGCATGTTCAGGACAAAGAACCATAAAAGTTACACCAAAAACTGTATCGGGACGTGTTGTGAATATTTCCATTTTTTCAGATTGTCCGACAATATCGAACCAAATGGAAGCTCCTATACTTTTACCTATCCAGTAGCGTTGAACTTCTTTGATAGAATCAGACCATTGAATTGTTTCCAATCCGTTTAATAGCCGTTGTGCGTATGCTGTAATTCGTAAAGACCATTGTTTCATTAATTTACGTTCAACGGGGTAGCCTCCTCTGACAGAAACACCATTGATAACTTCATCGTTAGCCAAAACGGTTCCCAATTGAGGACACCAATTGACCATAGAATCGGACAGATAGGCCAATCTATAGTTCATTAAGGTTAATTGTTGTTCTTTTTCGGTTTTGTTGTTCCATTCTTCAGCCGTGAAAGACAAGGGTTGGGAACACGCAACATCAATATCCTGTGTGCCGTACTGGGAAAAATGTTGTATAAGTTCAGCAATATTGACGGCTTTTTGCCTTTTATTGCAATAATATGAGTTGAACAATCTGATAAATCCCCATTGTGTCCATTTGTAATAATCTGGATTACATGTTTTTACTTCTCTTTTCCAATCGAAAGACAAGCCGAGTTTGTCTAACTGTTGGCGATAACGTTCAATATTTTTTTCTGTCGTAATGGCTGGGTGTTGTCCTGTTTGAATGGCGTATTGTTCTGCAGGCAAACCGTATGCATCATAACCCATCGGATGTAAAACATTAAACCCTTTTAAGCGTTTGTATCGGGCAAAAATATCCCCAGCAATATAGCCAAGCGGGTGTCCGACATGCAATCCTGCTCCTGACGGATAAGGAAACATACTTAAAACATAATATTTGGGTTTATCGGAAATGTTGGACGCATGATAAACATCGTTCTGTTCCCATTCTTGTTGCCATTTCTTTTCTATTTCTTTAAAATTATAATCCATAATTGATTCTTTTTATTTATTGTTGATTGGTAAAGATGAGCAATTTTTTGTTATGCTCATCTTTTAATATGAATTTGTTTTTTCTTAATGTCCATTTGTGGGTTTTGTGTAGTAGTTCTAAAAAAATATTTTCTGTTTTAATGCTTTCCTGACAAAATTTCTTTGTCTGTTTTATATTTTGAATATCAATATGATTGTTTTTAATAGTATAATTTCCTTTTATCTGATTGCATCCGGCAAAGCCCGATAATTGGGTATCAGAAAAGCAAATATAAGGTTGATTGTCATTTGCAAGTTATTTGTTTTTTTTCAAAGTTTGCAAATACCATTGTTGATTTTTAACAATAGTAAAATCAGTTTTTAAAGGGGATTTGTTTGTTGCTTGAGCCCAACAAACGAATGTTAAAAAAAACAAGAAAATATTTATCCGTATTATATTCATTTTCTTCTGTTTAATTGGTTGAACCATTTTCTTGTTGTACTTTTAGCACATACTCATAACTTGTCATTGCTGTGATAAATTGCTGGAAAGCATTTTTGTTCTGTTTGTCGTATGAAATTTCACAGATAATTTCATACGAAGAAGAAAACAAATTGGCTTTACGCAGATAGAAAGCTCGTAGTGTCAAAGACGGAAAATTGTTGATTTGATTTATTAAATCGTATCTGAATTTGGCTTCGTGTTTGGCATCTATGAAAAAATGTGCCGTTGAACTATTTAGAATATCTTTTTGTTTCATTGCCAAACGGCTAATCATATCACCCAACCATCGTACACAAAGGTTGATAAAAACAACGATTCCTGCTACAATATAGGCTTCTTTTATCAACCCCAATCCAATCAAAGCCCCGACAGCAGCCGAACACCATATTGTGGCAGCGGAATTGAGTCCATGAATGTTTATACCGTCTCTCATAATAACTCCTGCCCCCAAAAATCCTACACCGGTTGCTATTTGTCCTAATACACGGGAAGGGTCGCCGAGTTCTGAGGTTAATAGGGTAGATGCCATAACAAAAGAGGTGGCTCCGATGGCAACCAATGTATTGGTGGGCAGCCCTGCACTACGCAACCGCCATTCTCGTTCTATGCCGATAATGATGCCTGCCAACAAAGAATACAATATTCTTGTTAAAAAATCTATAGTGATAGTGGACATTGTTAGTATCTTTTTGAAGGTTTGTAAAACAGGATTTGTAACAACAAAATACATATTATGGTACACAATGAGTTGGCTATAACAATGCCCAACAGACGGAAGAAATGGCTGAAACTCATAGAATCAATTGTATAATATACAAAATGATGTATCAAAACCAATATAACTATATATTGGATATACCAGACAAATTTCATGTCGTATAAAATCGGACGCAAATGGGGTTCTTTTTCTCCGCGAAAAGCGATGCTTTTGATGATAAGAGGTCTAAATAAACCTAATGTCATCAACGATAAGGCATGCATACCCAATACACCTGTGAAAAAGTCCATTATCAATCCGGCTCCAAAGCAAATGACAATCATTGTCCATTTGGGAATATCAAAGGGAAGTGATAAGACAAACAAAATATAAACCATTGGGGTGATAAAACCGAATAAGGCTATTTTGTTCATCAATAATATTTGGAATAAGAACAATAGTATAAAAGAAATAATATGTTTTATGTATAAATTATTCATTTTGATTGCTTTCGGTTAATGCATTTAATTCATCGGCAAAATGTGATTTCACAATATAAACATCGTGAAGATTGTCCAATTTTGAGAACAATCTTACTTGTAGGGTGTAATAGCCTCCAATTGCTTTGTTGTTCAATCCTCCGCTAATAACACCAATAGGATAATCAGTTGGGAATAATAAGGAATAATGGGAAATAATTGTGTCACCGATATTTATGGATTCAATATTGGTTAAATTGCCAAATTGCATATACCGATAATCACGTCCATTCCAAGTTAAAACTCCAACCACTTCCGTTCTTTTGGTTTTTACCGAAACGTTGAATTGGGAATTCAACATAGATAAAACCATAGAAAAATTGGGAGATACTTCTTTTACCATTCCTACAATGCCTTGAGGGGAAATAACACCCATATCGGGAGTGATACCGTCTTTGCTGCCTTTGTCCAATATAATTACATTGTTTTGTAAATTTATACTTGATGATATAACTTTGGCTGGTTGATATTCAAACAAAAACGCTTGACTACTATCTATAGATTGGGGATTGTCGGCAGTTATGGCCATGTTGGTGGTTTTGTCCAACAAAAGTTTATTTTGTTCAACCAGTTCTTGGTTGATGTGTTTAAGGTGAAAATATTCTGTTATATTGTTTTGCAATTGGTAAATTGGGGAACTTATTTCTAACATAAAAGATTTCAATGCCCATTGTCTGTATGCAGAACTGCCATAAAGGAAAAAAATACAAGTTCCGCCCAATACGCCAAAAAGAATAATATGTAAATATTTTCGTAGAAAAATAATTAAGTTTCTCATAATGGCAAAGGTAACATTTTTTTTTCAGTGAAACAAAGTTTTTTAATCGTTAGATTTTCTATTTATCTCAATTAAGCCTGCTGCATTGCAACCCCCAAAACCTGACATTAATTTTAAAAAATATTTTTTGTCCGTTATTTGTGGTTGTTGGATAATATTTATAGGTTCAACGGTTCCAATGTTTTGACAACCTTTACTGGGTATAATGCGGTTGTTGGATAGGGCAAATGCAGAAATAATACATTCTAAAATGCCGGCAGTGCCCAATGTATGCCCAAAATAAGCTTTTAAACTATTGGTACCCAACTTGTTTAAACCGGCTCTTGTAATGGCAATCGATTCCATATCATCATTGTACAAAGTCGCTGTTCCATGAGCGTTGATAAATGCAATATCGTCTGTATCACAATCTTTTATTGTCTTGTTGATGGCGGTTAAAAGTCCTTCTCCTGTTCTTGAAGGACCTGAAATGTGGTTGGCATCATTGGCAATGTTTCCGCCTAAAAATTGCCATTTTCCTTGGGCTGTAGTATTATTGGTGTAAACAATACAAGCGGCGGCTTCGCCTAAATTTAAGCCACATCTGTCTTTGTCAAAGGGTTTGCAACATGTTGTGGATAACGATTTAAACGATTGAAAACCGGATACAATAAACTTTGATAAAATATCGCCCCCTACAACTACAACATAACGATATTTTTGTGTCGCCAACATTCTTTGAGCATAAATTTGGGCAACCAATCCCGATATGCACGCATTGGAAACCACTAATGGGGGATTGGGATTATGAAAATGCTGGGCAATGATATGGGCGGTGTGCCATATATATAATTGATTATTAGGTGTAGTTGTGTTTTCTTCAAGCAAATGAACATTGCCTTTGGTGGAAGAAAATATAAAAAGTACATCATTTTGAGAAGCATCTATTTGTGCTTCGTTGATGGCTTGTGTTGCAGCAAGAATGGTGATTTTTTCTAACTTGCTAATGTTTTGAGATTTATGAATGATTTTATTGTATTCAAAATCAATAAATTCTGTATCTAAAAGAGAAGCGAAAAAAGGTTCGTTTAATTCAAAATCATGATGAAGTTCCAACGAAGATTTTCCCTGTGCAACAGCCTCATAGTTAATGGCACTGCCTATGCCAAAAGATGAAATAATACAATCTCCAATCGCAATCATAGTAAATTAAACTTTTTTTTCCAATTTAACATAAAATCCGGTGTGTTTAGCACCAGATTATGATTCAAATCAACAAAAACTTGTGTACTTTGTCCTGTTGTCGCCAATTGTTGGGTTGTCAGATTGTAAATTTCATAGTTGAAAATTAATTTAGGGCTTACAGAATCTTGATAAGTAATTTTGATTTGGGCTTTGTCTCCAAATCTCAAAGGTGATTTGTAATAAAAATGTTGTTCAACAAGAGGAGTGTAGTAGCCGTGTTTGAAAATATCCATATAACTCATTTGATATTGTTTGCCGAATGCTTCTCTGGCATCTTCAAAAAATAGAGCATAATTTCCATTCCAAACAATTTGCATGGAATCTACTTCGCTAAATCGAATCTTTATTTCTTTTTCTATAAAGAGTTGCATAGTTATTGTTTTTTACAGACAAAAATAGAATGTCCCCAACCTAAATTATCATAAATTTTTTCAATAGTCAAGTTGGCCTTTTGAATATACTGGCTTAAATCGTTGGAATGAAACATTTTGCTGTTTCCATTTGCCATAGCGGTAAAATA
>JAFZUH010000166.1 GCA_017618435.1 Bacteroidales bacterium
ACTGAATACAACACAAACTATGACGGCGAATACCAAGTTCTTTTTAAGAGATACCATAGCCAATTATGGACAGGGAACATTCAGGGGTACTTTACGCTACGATATTTTAAATGCAGACAGAACTGTAAAGAAAGGAGAAGTCGGTTCCAGAGGAATTTTGTTGAACAGTATGCGTTTTACGGTTTTTGATATAACCAATAATGGGCTTTCGCTCCCAGATGGTACATATTATGTGCAAGGAGCATACAAAGACTCATCTTCTTCCACGTGGTATACTATACCTGCTGGAAATTATTACAATTTATATGCTTTTACAATTAAAACGGTGTTGGGGGTAGGTGATAAAGAATTGTTTAAAACAATGGTTTATCCGAATCCTGCACAAAATATTGTGCATTTCCAATCTACGGAAGCCTTGGATAATGCGGTGGCAGAATTTGTTGATATGTCGGGTAAGGTTGTGTACAGAACGACATTTTCCGGACAAGAAACCACATTTGATATAAGTCAGTTGTCCAAGGGTGTTTATATATTGAATGTAAAAGTACCCAACAATGTATTAAACTATAAGATTATAAAACAATAGCATAATATAAAACGAGGCTGAATGAAATTTTATTCAGCCTCGTTTGTTTATATGGCGGATTCTTTCGTTTTTTTTTGTTCTATTTTTTTATGCATTCAATTTGCTTAATGGATTAAGCAAAATTCTATAAAAATTGCTTAATGTGTTAAGCAAAAAAAAGATAAAATTGCTTAATGGGTTAAGCAAATTTTTTGTAATTTTGCACCCGAAAAATAAATTTAATCGTTTTCGCAATAGAAAAGAAAACACAAAAAGAACGTATTATGGAACAATTACAGGCACAACATGCTCGTTTATTATCTCATTTGAAGACTCAATATAAGCGGAGTTTAATGAATGAGATAAATTGGAATACTCGGCTTATTGCCATTCGTGGTGCACGGGGGGTAGGCAAAACGACCCTATTGCTGCAATATATCAAAGAAATATATGGAAATAATCCGAACATTGCTTTGTATGCTAGTTTAGATCATTTGTATTTTACACGTCATAGCCTCATTGATTTGGTGGAGGATTTTCATAAGAAAGGCGGCAAATGCTTATGTTTGGATGAAGTACATAAATATGATGGTTGGAGTCGGGAGATAAAGAATATTTATGATGGTTTTCCTGACTTGAAAATTGTTTTTACAGGTTCGTCTTTGTTGAACATTCTTAATGCAGAAGCGGATTTGTCACGTCGTTGCGTAAGTTATGACTTGCAAGGATTGTCGTTTCGGGAGTATCTGCTTTTCAAGGAAGATATTGCCTTGCCGATAGTTTCTTTGGAGGAAATTTTGCAACAACCATTGGAAGTATCTGAACGTGTGCTGAACGTGTGCAAACCATTGAAATATTTTAACTCTTATTTACAAGAGGGTTATTATCCGTTTTTTTTGGAACAAAACATGGATTATCTTACACAAGTGCAGAAAGTGGTCAATTTGATTCTGGAGATTGAGTTGCCGCAATTGGGAAGTGTGGATATTGCTAATGTTCGTAAAATTAAGAGTTTATTGTCCGTAGTAAGTAGCGGTGTACCCTTCGCGGTAGATATTAGTAAGATGGCACAAACAGCAGAATTGAATAGAAATACTATTATTACTTATTTGGCATATCTAAATAGGGCAAAATTGTTAAACTTATTGTATAGCGATAAGCAGAATCTTAAGCGAATGCAGAAACCAGACAAGATTTATATGGAGAATTGCAACTTATTGCATGCTTTGTCGCTCACACATGTGGAGGCAGGCACGGAGAGAGAAACATTCTTTGTGAACCAACTGACTTACCATCACCAAATTGAATATGCAAAGCAGGGTGATTTTTTGATTGATAGAACTTATACCATTGAAGTTGGCGGTCAGTCTAAAGACGGTAAACAAATTGCAGATATTTCCAACGCATTTATTGCTGCTGACAATATCGAATATGCCTTAGGTAATAAAATTCCACTTTGGCTATTCGGATTTTTGTATTAAAAACATTCAATATCAAACATAATTATTTTTACATTTCCTCAAGATATTTAGAAACCACATTTGATATAAGTCAGTTGTCCAAGGGTGTTTATATATTGAATGTAAAAGTACCCAACAATGTATTAAACTATAAGATTATAAAACAATAGCATAATAAAAAAGAATATACAACGAGGCTGAATAAAATTTTATTCAGCCTCGTTTGTTTATATGGCGGATTCTTTCGTTTTTTCGTATTCCATTTTTTTTATGCATTCAATTTGCTTAATGAATTAAGCAAAATTCTATAAAAATTGCTTAATGGGTTAAGCAAATTTTTTTCGTGATGTACTAAAATGCAAAAAGACGGAGAGAGTTCCGCCTTGATATAGGATGATTATAGGAATTTTATGTGAAGAACCACTTTTTTCTACGATTTTTTTTTGTGTTATATATATTACGTAAATGAGAATCTATCATATATTATAAGAAGATGTTGAAATACAAATTTCTTTCACTTATTTTGGCATATGTGATTTTAAAACCATCTACAAGTGCACACATTTGATTAATAACATCAGGAGAGCGCAATCTATTAAACACATTGTTTTTTTCTATATCATTATTGAAAGAAGATAAAACGTAAATAGCAGGAGATAACATGAAATCGTCTTTTGCTATTACAATTTTTGAGGATTCAGGTAATAGTGATGATATAAGAATATCTCCTTTTTTACAATAACGATTCGTGCTTTTTGATTTGGAAGTCGTTTGTGTTTGTAAGTCTCCGATCTCAAGATATTTTGTTGGAACAGATTTAGTAAAGTCAGATTCTTTCCAATCGTTTATTTTGCAAAAGTTACTTATAGCCTTTCCTTTTACAATAATTCTTTTAGGATAAATATCGCCATCATAGGTGGAACTTTTGTTTATAATTATATCTGATAATTTTACGATTTTAGAATATTTACTATACAGTTTATTATTAGAAACTTTCCCCATGCATATAAATTCTTGAGTTATCGGTGCTAATGTTTCCAAAATTGAATTTGGAATAAGTGTAATCCCTGATTTGTTTTTATTACTACTAAACTCATATCCTAAAAATTTTGTTTCTGCATTTTTCTGTTTAGATTCTTTGGGAGAAGAGTATTTGGGAGATTGGTGAATTAAAACATCATAATTAGTGTTTGTTACTTTCTCTTTGCGAAGAAATAATACAACAGGACTCGTTGTCGTCCCCGAAAATGTTATATCCGCAGTCAATAACATTGACAGAATTCTAAAATTGTTGAAAATAAAAGTACGCAAGGATATGTATTTTTCTCCTGCTAAAATTGATTGTGGTAAAATAATTGCCGCTATTCCACCTTCTTTTAATAATTGTTCCGCCCGTTCTACAAAAAACATTTCTATTCTAGAATCTTTAACATTTATGCTTTTAAGGAGAGAAAATGTGTTTGAGTTTTCATCAATTTTATTTTGTCTAAAGTTTTGCATAAATCCATCTACAGAGTATGGAGGATTTGCCACAACGTAATCAAATAGTTCAATTTTATTATTTTTAGACTGCAAGATTGTTCCATTATATTCATCGCAATCAAAGCGATTTATTCCATCTCCGGAAATAATTTGAGCATCACCATCCCCATTTAGGAATGTAGCAATTTTGGTGGTTTTTGCTAAACGATAATCCTTTTCAATACCTACGATTCTTTGTACATTTACCCATGAATATGGAACAGTGATATAGCTATCAATCCGTTTCTTTTGATCGGTCGTTTGGAATGAAACTTTGTCTAATGCCTCTTGTATAGCTCTCATTACACTAATAAGGAAATGACCCGCACCGCAAGCATAGTCAATGACTTTGGGTATAAAATCAAGGTTTCGTGCTTTAAGATTCTTATTGATTCTCTCTTTTATATCTAAAGAATAAATCATATAGTCAACTAAAGGATATGGTGTGAAAAATTGTCCTTCATCTTGTTTTAAACTTGTATTAAGTAAATCCTCAAAAAAATCACCTAAAAATTGATGCTTTGTATCATATTTAAATTTGAAGTTTTGAAGTAGTTTTACAATATCTTTAACAACAAGAGAATTCTCATAAAAAGTTTTGTCATCATAAACTTCCAAAAATGAAAAACAATTGTCTTTCTTTAGCCTAAGATTATCAAATACCTCCATTAATTTGTCCATGTTGTTTCCCTTTATTAGAGGCAGGATTTCCTTATCAGTATAATCAATAACTTCGGTATTGAGGTATTTTTGCATACCAACTTTGTATAATTCATTTAATCTTTTCATAAAAGATTCTGGAGTTTCATCATCTACATATTGAAATCTAAGCCCTCTGTGTGAATATTCAGTGCCAGCCATATCTTTTGAAATAAATTCATCATCTTGAATTATCTCATCGGCAAGCTTTGCTAAGAACAGATTTATCATTCTTATAAAAGCAGTTGGTTTATCAGAAATGGAATTTAACCTTAATATAGTCAAAAATTGATAATACAATATTTTAGTGTCCTCTTGTTTTATATCTTTCAGATTTCCAAATGTTAACACTATTTTTTTTATGTCAAAAGGAGGATTTGTTGATATGAAATCAATTGTGTCAAAAACCTTGTTCCAACGTTCATAAAAATCATCTGTATTAAGAGAAACCGCACGTAATTCAGCACAGAAAATATTAGCAAAACAATGCATATCATTATCAAAATCATAAGAATAGAAAGATGCAATTTTCGTGTTCTGCTCTTGCATTGCGTATGAAAGCAATTGCTTTACTTTAGTTTCGTTTGCTGGATTTGAATACTTTTGAAACTCATCGTATTTTTTTACATCAATCATATAGATTTCGTGATTTGCTGGATTTTCCAACATTACATCAAGCCATATTGGATTATGTCCTGTTTGCCATTTCTTTTCCAATGTTATGGATTTAAAGGCGTACCCTCGCTCAAGTAGGTTTATTAGAAGCATTACAACACTATGATTTTCAGGATTGGTAAGATCAAAAATCGTTTGTCTATCAAAATTGATTGATTCTCCTTTATCTTTCAATGAGAATGTTTGATTTGATTCATCAAAAGAAAATTCTATGGATTTGTTCATTTTGTAAATCCATATTTGTCCGTTTTTTTGCAATGGTAATTTCTTTGTGCTTTTTAGATAATCAACTAACTCCTTTGCTGTGTGAAATAATTTCATTCTTTTTGCCTTTTATGGCGTTTGACTTATCGCTTCAGCGTACGGGCAACTCAAGGGGGAAAAAAACGTGGACATTTTCTTATCCACGCCTTAAGGCCCTAGGAATTGCCCGAATTGTTGATAAGTCGTGTCCACACAAAGCATGGACGTTTGCAGGCTTATTCATAACAATTCATTCTTAAAATTTCCTAGGTTTTAAGGCTGTGCTGAACAAATAGCAAACGCTATGGTTAATACTATATTAAATTAAACTTCTATTTCATTTTTTGTTATTGTTTTTTGAGTGATTTTGTATTTTGCAAAAATATAATATTTTTCTATATCTATTTTTTTGCTATTTTAGAAATTTTATGTTATCTTTGCATATTTATAGTTAATGATAACAAAGTAAATTTATACCAAAAATTATGGCAAATATATTAAGAAGATTGTTTGGAACAAAGTCAGATAGGGATATGAAAGAACTGAATCCCATCTTGGCAAAGATACAAGCCGCATATACAACCATTGAACAATTGACCAATGATCAATTGAGAGAAAAAACCAATGAGTTTAAACGCAAGTTAAAACAAGCAGTTCAGGAAAACGAAATTAGAATAGCGGAACTGAAACAGGAATTGGACACTCATTATGATATGGATATTTCCGAAAAAGAAGTCCGCTACAAAGAAATAGATAATTTGGAAGAAGAAAATTATACTATTTCAGAAAATATTCTCAACGAGATACTTCCGGAGGCTTTTGCCGTGATGAAAGAAACGGCAAAGCGTTTCAAAGACAACAAGCAAGTGCGGGTAACGGCAACAGATTTTGATAGAAATTTAGCCTCCAAACTCGATTGTGTCAATATAGAAGGCGATGAAGCGGTTTACGATAATACATGGGTTGCGGGCGGTAATCCCATCACGTGGGATATGTGTCATTACGATGTGCAATTGATAGGTGGTATTGTTCTTCATCAAGGTAAAATTGCAGAAATGGCAACAGGTGAAGGTAAAACCCTTGTGGCCACATTGCCTGTGTATTTGAATGCACTCACCGGTCGGGGGGTACACGTGGTTACCGTGAACGATTATTTGGCAAAACGTGACAGCGAATGGATGGGTATGTTGTATCAGTTCCATAATCTTAGTGTAGATTGTATAGACAAACATGAACCCAATTCCGAAGAAAGAAGAAAAGCCTACATGGCTGATATTACCTTTGGTACCAATAATGAATTCGGTTTTGATTATTTGAGGGACAATATGGCCAAGAACGAAACGGAACTCGTTCAAAGACAACATAATTATGCCATTGTCGATGAGGTGGATTCCATTTTGATAGACGATGCCAGAACTCCTCTTATTATTTCCGGTCCCACGCCAAGAGGCGAACAGCAGGATTTTGATAAATACAAACCTATTGTTGAAAGATTATACAATGCTCAACGTCAATTGGTCAATGTTTTGCTTTCAGATGCCAGAAAATTGATAGCGGAAGGTAATGAGGAAGAAGGCGGAAAATTGCTGTTGCGTGCCTATAGAGGTTTGCCCAAAACAAAGGCTTTGATAAAATATCTCAGCGAACCGGGTATAAAGCAACTGCTCAACAAGACAGAAAGTTTTTATATGGCCGAACAAAACAAAAACATGTACATCATTGATGATGAATTGTATTTTGTGATAGAAGAAAAACTAAATTCTGTTGATATTAAAGAAAAAGGTATCAATTTGGTAAGTTCCAATGCCGAAGAATCCAAATTCTTTATCATTCCCGATATAGGTTCCGAAATTGCCGAATTGGAAAAAGAAAATCTTACTCCCGAAGAAAAACAGGAACGCAAAAACGAAATTTACCGCAATTTTTCTGTGGCTTCGGAACGTATCCATACCATCAACCAATTGTTAAAAGCATATACCATGTTTGAAAAAGACGTGGAATATGTAATTATAGACGGCAAAGTGAAAATTGTGGACGAACAAACCGGCCGTATAATGGAAGGCAGACGGTATAGCGATGGTTTGCATCAGGCTATAGAAGCCAAAGAAAATGTAAAAGTGGAAGCCGCTACGCAAACGTATGCAACCATTACTTTGCAAAACTATTTCCGTATGTATAAAAAATTGGCGGGAATGACAGGTACGGCAGAAACTGAAGCAGGAGAATTTTGGAATATTTACAAATTGGATGTGGTAACCATTCCAACCAACAAACCCGTTATCAGGGAAGATAGGGAAGATTTGGTTTATAGAACCAAGCGGGAAAAATATGGTGCCATTGTAGACGAAATTCTTCGTCTGAATCAGGAAGGACGTCCTGTTTTGGTGGGAACCACATCGGTAGAAACCTCGGAATTGATAAGTAAGATATTGACACAAAGAAAGATAAAACACAATGTCTTGAATGCCAAATATCACAAAAAAGAGGCCGATATTGTTGCCGAGGCAGGTCGTATGGGTGCGGTAACCATTGCTACCAACATGGCTGGTCGTGGTACCGATATTAAATTGGCTCCCGGTGTCAGAGAATTGGGCGGTTTGGCTATTATCGGTACCGAACGCCATAATTCCCGCCGTGTGGACAGACAGTTGAGAGGCCGTGCCGGTCGTCAGGGCGATGCCGGTAGTTCACAATTCTTTGTGTCTTTGGAAGATGATTTGATGCGTTTGTTCGGTTCTGAAAGAATTGCCAAAGTGATGGACAGACTCGGTTTTACCGATGGAGAAGTTATCCAACATAAAATGATTACCAATTCCATAGAACGGGCACAGAAAAAAGTGGAAGAAAACGATTTCGGTATCCGTAAACGTCTTTTGGAATACGATGATGTGATGAACAAGCAAAGAGAAACCATCTATCGGAAAAGAAGAAATGCCCTCAATGGTGAAAAATTGGCCATTGATATTGCCGAAATGTTTGAAAGCACTTGCTACGATATTGTTGAAACAGGACAAAATAACAGGGATTTTGACCAATACAAATTTGCTGTCAATTCCACTTTTGCTATGGAATGTCCAACCGACGAACATAGTTTTATGCAGGACAAAACTGCAAAATTGGCAGAATCGTTGTACGCTGCAACATACAACAATTACAAACAACACGTTTTGGCAACATCGGAAAAAGCAATGCCAATAATCAAACGCGTTTATCAAGAGCAGGGACAACGCTTTGAAAATATAGCCATTCCGGTTACAGATGGCAATAAAACATTGCAGATTATTGCCAATTTGAAACGCTGTTCTGACAATGGGGCCAGAGAGGTGGCTTTGACCATAGAAAAAAATCTTACCTTGGCGGTCATTGACAATGCTTGGAAAGAACATTTGCGTGCCATGGACGATTTGAAACAATCGGTACAAAATGCCACTTACGAACAAAAAGACCCGTTGGTAATTTATAAATTTGAATCTTTCGACCTATTCTCAAATATGTTGAATGATATTTATAAAGAAATAGTTACATTTTTGAACAATGGTATTATTCCGATAAAAACGGCAGATAATGTAAAACAGGCACAATTGCCGGAATCGGATGCCAAAAAATTACAAACTTCCCGAGAAGAAGTTTCTTCCCAACGCACATCGGCTCCACAACCTACACAACCGATAAAAGTGGAAAAGAAAGTCGGAAGAAATGAACCTTGTCCATGCGGTAGCGGAAAAAAATATAAAAATTGTCACGGAAGAGGTGAGTTGTAAAAAACGAATCTTAATGTCTGTTACCACCGATTTGGTTTCTGACCAACGGGTGGATAAAGTTTGCAACACTCTTTTTGATATGGGATTTGAGGTGCTGTTGGTGGGCAGACGCTACAAGACATCACCCCAACTTGAACAACGAAGATACCAAACAAAACGCTTGCACCTTTTGTTTAAAAAAGGCAAGTTGTTTTATGCTGAAATGAATGTGAGACTGTTTTTCTTTCTCTTGTTTCATCGTACAGACGTTTTTCATGCCAATGATTTAGATGTTCTGTTGCCCAATGTTATTATTGGAAAACTCAAACATAAACCCATTGTGTATGACAGTCATGAATATTTTACCGAGGTGCCGGAGTTGGTCAATCGTCCTAAGGTACAAGCCATTTGGAAAAAAATAGAGCAATTTTGTTTTCCAAAAGTAAATCATGCTTTTACGGTTTGTGAGCCTATTGCTCAGCATTATAGGCAAACCTATCACAAAGATGTAAAAGTGATGAGAAACATACCTTTTCAACGCATTTATAATAGGGCAAAAACAAAAGTGGAATTGGGTTTGCCTGAAGATAAGGCCATTTTGCTTTTGCAGGGTACAGGTATCAATATCCATCGGGGAGCAGAAGAATTGGTGGAGGCTATGACAATGATAGACGGTGCTTTATTGCTTGTTATCGGTTCGGGGGACGTGGTCGGAAAACTTAAGGAAACGGTTGCAAAACAACATACAACCGACAAGGTTAGGTTTATGAACCGTTTGCCTTTTGAAGATTTGTATAATTATACGGTTTGGGCTGATTTGGGTTTTTCTTTGACAAAAGATATATGTATAAACTATCGGTATGCTTTGCCCAACAAATTGTTCGATTTCATTCGGGCAAGAGTGCCTATTGTATCAAGTCCAAATACAGAAGTCGCTAATCTGATACAGTATTATAATATAGGATTTATTCTCCAAGAGGTTACTCCCGAATGTATTGCCGAAGCCGTGAATAATTTGCTGAAAAACAGAAATTTGTTGGAAAAATTCAAATATAATACCATTCAAGCCTCTCAAGAATTGTCTTGGGAAAATGAAAGTTTGGTTTTACAGGAAACGTATCGACAATATTTATAATTTATTGGAAAAAATTAGAAAAATGAAATTTAAAATAGGAGATAAGGTCAAATTTTTAAATGATATTGGTGGGGGAGTGGTTACAAAAATTATTTCTCCGACTATGGTGGAGGTGGCTACAGAAGATGATTTTACTTTGCCAATGCTTGTTTCTGAATTGCTGTTTGCCCAAAGTCAGGATTTGAAAGAATCTGTTTTCAATCAGGATTTCCAAGTCAATGCAGATATGGAAAATACTTCGGAAACGGCGGAAGCGAATGAAGAAGATGATTGGGCGGAAATGGAAAAATCGTCCCGTTTGCCTAAATTGTCCTCGTTAAATG
>JAFZUH010000167.1 GCA_017618435.1 Bacteroidales bacterium
AGGTTGCAAAGATACAACTTTTTTTAATGAAGACCAAAAATAGAACTTTTAGTATAACAACCCCAAATTATTACTTTTCCAATATCATTATCGATTTTGTATCAAATAAATATCATGATATGGTATAGATTTTATTTGTTGTATAAAACCATTTTTTGTATCAAAATAAAATTGTTCAGTTTCATCTTCTTGATTAATAAATATACAAGGAATCTTATCAGTATATTTATCATAAATTTCTGAAAAATCAGAAACAAAAATCACTCTACAATCATCGCTTAAATAAGGAATCAAAGTAGCATATTTCCATGCTAAATTTCCTCGTATAAAAAGAGGATATCGGGTTGTTTGAATTTCTTTATACGATGCAATTCTTACATCGTCTATATGTTCTACAACCGAATCACTACCCTGAAATACCACAAGAGAAAATGCAAGTATAAATGAAACAACAGCCAATAAACTATAATTATATACATTTCTTTTTGTCAAGAAAATAAAATTCAAGGCAAAAATAGGAAACAAAGGTGCAATGTATCTAAGGAGTTTCATATCAATCGGGGCAAAATATAAAATAACAAAAACAGAAAGAATATTGAGCCCCGCCACAAAAGCAAGTGAAAAAGAACCTATCTGCTTTTTGCTTTGCACTATAGTCAAAATTGTTGCAAAAACTATACACAAAAGATAAATTCCAAAGAATATGTTTTTTATAATTCTAGTTACAATACCTATCCCAACTGCCTTTATATTTACCATAATATTTGATAATGCAAGATTTGCCGCAGCCTCTTCGTGTCTATCGCTTATTGACCCAAAACTAAAATAGAGTAATTTTGCAAATATCAATGAAAAAACAAACATAAGAAGCAAAAATCTTAAAAGATTAAAATCTTTTTTGCGAATGCAGAAGATAATAAAACACAAACCCGCCATTGCAATGATAAGTATATTAAAATAAGCAGAAAGCATTGTAAGAGAAAGAATTAAAATTCCCACAAAGAAATTTTTCTTTGTAACTATTGATTCTTCTTTTTCATAATTTTGAATACAACAACAAATGTAATACATAAGTATAATTACAAATGTCTGTTGTAATTCATACGGACGTATAAAAATAGTAAGCGAAAGACTTGCCGGATTTATAAATGCAATAAAAAGACAAAATATGACAGAAGTTGTATTATTGGTAAAACGCTTGATAAGCAATGTCATAAAAAAGAATGAAATCAAGAAGAAAATTACATTCAGTAAGCAGCCTCTCCAAAAAATATATTGTAAATCACTCGTTTTCACCCCTGTAAACCAAAGACGAAGTAATGTGTAATAAAAATTTGAATGCGGAAGATCTCTATTGGTTTGATGCATGTGAAAAACATCTGAAAGAGCATCTTTTACATCAGAATTATCCCATAATGACATTTCCTTCAATTCTTTTCCTATGTATTCTATTCCATGTTCATAATTTTTACCCCAAAAACCATATTCGTTTCGATTACAAATTGAAATACTTAAACTTTCATCAACATGCATACTTTTCTTTTGACTGATATAAAAAAAGCGAACACTTAAAAGAATTACAAGAACACCCAAAATAGCAAAGATTTGCTTCTTGGAACTACGTATTGATTTTAATTCTTTTCGCACACCAAAAATTCCATTCGTAGAATATTCTAATATTGGCAAAGTACCAAAAGACAGATAGGCAAAGACAGCAAGCAACAAACAATCCCAAACAAGAATCTCTATTTCTTTTAAAATTATTTTTTCATGCCAAACATCGGTTGTCAATAATTGTCCGCTATATTTTTCTCCTATTCTGTCAATTACAAAATCTCGAATTGAAGGAACAAATAAAACAAGCGAGCAAAATCCGCCTACTGCACATAATATCATCAATATTTTAGAGATTGTTCTTATCCTTGTTTCTGTAATATTTATTTTATTTTTCATTTTCTGTAACATAGGTAAAATCTTCATTTTTATGTTTATTGCTTTATTTATAGTTCTTGATAAAATATTTGTGTCGTATTTTAATCATTTCAATAGGTGCCTTGAAAAAATCAAAAAATTTCAGTTTGGAATCCCCAACATCCACCCAAGTCAATATAGGATATTCATAAATGGACTTAATTGCAATATCTCGTCCATATATTACAATATAGCGTGCAAGTATTTCTACATCAAAAAGCCAGCGAGTAACAAATTTTTCTGAGAAGAGGGCTGGCACCACCGAAGAACGATATAATTTTGCCCCACATTGAGTATCGTACACAGGCAAATCAAGAATAAACGATGCTGTAGTAGCAAAACAGCGTCCAAGATAATGACGTATTTTCTTGCGTTGTACATTGGCTCCCAAACGAAGCAATCGCAATCCTGTTACAACATTATAACTTTGAGTTGTTGCAATCTCTATAAAATGAGGGATTTCCAACAAAGGTGTTGCCAAATCTGCATCCCAAAAACCTATAAATTCAGCCTTAAAGTTTGCGGAAGCATGTAACATTCCACGGCGAACTGCTTCTGCCTTGCCACAATTACAGTTTAAATCAAGATATTGTATTCGTGAGGATTGCTTAGATAGATTCTTCAGAATATCAAGAGTGTTATCAATACTACCATCGTTAACAAACAAAAAACTTATTTTTTCGTGTTCCTCTGCAAATGCTATAAATGCGTCTCCATTGAGTCGCTGGGACTCGTTATAGCATGGAACTACTATTATTGACAGACAATCGTTCATATTTATTTGTATAAATAATTTATTTATTGGCGCTTTTATTGAAATTTCTTCTTCTACCTCGCCAAAGGGAACGATGCAGTCTAAACTATCTTAAATTTCACATCACTTTTATTTTGTTCATAGACAAAAAAAACGTGAACTTTCTAATTATTGAGTCGAGGTTCTGGAATACCTATTACCACAAACAAGAAAGCCCACGGTGTGAAACCCATGGGCGTTTCTCCTTTCTTGTGTGGTAATATGAAATTTTCCAGATTTCGACTCACCAAGAAAAGCAAAAACGCCTTTTATTATATAGTTATTCTTCTATTTCTTTCTAATTCTCTATTTTCTCCTAATTTTTGTTTAGTTTAATAATCTTTAAAATATTTTGCAAAGATACAACTTTTTTAGGTTGAAACCTTTTTTTTAATAACTACCGCAAAAAAAAGTTCAAAAGACAAAATTTTCAATGATAAAAAAATAAATGTTACCTTTGCATAATATATTTATAATATAAAGTTGTATGAAAAAAATATTGTCAATTGTTTGTTTATTTGTATTTTGTACAAATATTTTTGCACAAAAATCCTCTTTTCTAAATCAAGAATACGATTTTGATACGCTAAAAGAAGAAA
>JAFZUH010000168.1 GCA_017618435.1 Bacteroidales bacterium
ACAGCACCTGTACGAACGTTTCTACCTTTGCGAGCAGGACGTTGAACTGCAGTTGCGGTAATAAAACCTGGGATACATACTCTACCATCTTTTTTCTTCAATTCTTTTGTTGTTACATTAACAAAAGATTCAACAACAGCTTTTACATCTTTTTTCATTAAGCCTGTTTCAGCTACCATTGCGTCAATTAAATCTGCTTTATTCATATCTAAAAAATTTTGAAAGTTTTATACCGCAAATATATAATTTTTTTTAATATTTGCAACTTTTTTTGCAAAAAAAATACAAATAATTGATTATCAATTATAAACAATTAGCATTTAGGCATTTTTTACCGTTAAAACCCTTATTTCCACGCAAAAAATCCATAATATTCATGCGTCTTTTTCCAACTAATTGCAGATTTTTAATAAAAACATAGCCATTTGTGCATGAAACAGATAGAATATTTTTGTCATCTGACTGCATAATTCCGGGGGCAATATTCACCTTTTCTTCTTGATATGTACACTCAAAAATCTTCATCATTTTAGGTTCATTTTTATCGTCCAGATAAAACAAATGTGCAGCAGGATATGGAGACATACCACGCACAAAATCATATACTTGTTTAGCAGTCCATGAAAAATTGATTAAACAATCCTCCTTATATATCTTCGGAGCCAATTTTTCATTTGTTTCTGGCTGAACATGTAAAACTGCCGTTCCCTTTTCAATCTCACACAAAGTTTTCAACATCAACATTTTGCCCTCTTCCAAAAGTTTATCATGCAAAGTGCCGGCCGTATCTTGTGGAGAAATTTCCACCTCTTGCTTAAAAATAATCTTACCTTTATCTATTTCACTATTTATAATAAATGTCGTAACTCCTGTAATTGTTTCGCCATTTATTATCGCCCAATTGATTGGGGCGGCACCTCGATATTGGGGCAAAAGTGAAGCATGAAGATTGCAAGTCCCTTTTGGTGGAATAGACCATACCACCTCCGGCAACATTCTAAATGCTACGACAACAAACATATCCGCATGCAGACACTTCAGTTTGGCAACAAAATCGGCATCTTTCAGTTTTTCAGGTTGAAGGATAGGCAAATTTTTAGATAAAGCATATTGTTTCACCGAAGAATATTGCACATGCATACCTCTACCCGCTTGTTTGTCTGTCGCTGTAACCACAGCACAAACCTCATGAACCCCTTCTTCAACAATAGCCGACAATATACCTGTGGCGAAATCAGGGGTTCCCATAAAAACAATACGCATAATATTTCTGTTTTATAAAAATTACAAAGAAAGCATTTTCAAACAGGTAACAGCGGCTTCGGTTCCTTTATTGCCGTGTTTGCCGCCTGCTCTGTCAATGGCTTGTTGCATATTGTTGGTAGTCAAAACGCCAAAAATAACAGGCACATTACATTCCAAACCGACATTCATAATGCCGTTGGCGGTTGCTTGGGCGATAAAATCGAAATGACGGGTTTCTCCTTGAATAATGCAACCGATACAAATAACAGCATCTGCATTTTGATGCAATATCAATTGTTTGGCTGCAAAGGGTAACTCAAAACTACCTGCAACCCGCTTTTCAATAATTTGATTTTGTTTGACACCATGTTGCAACAATGTCTCAACACATGCATCTTTCATTGAAAAAGTGATTTCACTGTTCCATTCTGCTACAACAATGGCAATAGTATGGTGTTTATCATCAATAAACGGGATTTCATCCTCGTTATATTGAGATAAATTCTTTTTTTCCCCCATATAACCAACTTTATTTTTGTGTTTTGGCGTATGCTATGCGTTTTTCAACCAAAGTTGCCTCGTATGATTGAGGATATTCCTTTTGAATCTGTTCGTATGCTACAATAGCATCTTTCCAAGAGCCTTGCATTTCACAAGCCAAAGCATAACGATACAAATATAAAGAAGTTAATAAATCGTTAGGATTTTTTTTGCTTGCCTTTTGGTAATATTTAGCCGCTTGACTAATATCATTCTTTTCCATATAGGCATCGCCTATCATACACAAGGCTTGTCCCGGAAGTATTTTATCGTTCGAACTGAATTTTTTCAAATAAGATATTGCTTCATCGTATTGACCTTGTTTGAGGTAGCATGCACCTGCCATAAAACGTGCTCTTTTAGCGGTTTTTGTACAAGGATATTGTTTAATAACATCTATCAACCCTACACAACTGCCATCTCCATTTAGAGCCAATGTTGTTGAATCCATAGCGAAATATTGTTCTGCCTTATAAATAGCAAGTTCTGCTTTGGCTTGTCTTTGGGGACTCCACCACAAAAAATAGCCCAATATCACCACTACCAACACCAATACCACACCTGTTGTTATATTGACAACCTTTTCGTTTGTACGATAAGCATTGATAATTTTTACCAAAAAATTTTCGTTTTGCTGCAACTCACTTTGTTTGTTTACTTCTTTATTCATTTTGCTCTATTTTTCCTAATAAATTTAATTTGCAAAAATACAAAAAAATCTAATAAGATTTCATCTTTTATTGATAACTATGCCGAAAAAATCAACTTTATATCATTTATTTTTCTCCAAAAACATTATATACAAATCATTTACAACTATTTAGAAAATACAATCAACACAAAAAGACTATCAAAAAAATCTTTTTTCAACTATTCTTTAATAAAATGTTTTACTGATACAATCTTATTGTTATTGCATATATTTAACCAGTAAAGTCCCGTATTCAAATCATCAAGGGTAATTTGCTGACAATGGTTGCTTGTTTTCACCAATTTGCCACAACTATCATAAATATAAATATCACTAAAATCTGTTTCTCCCTCTAAAAACAGATTTGTTTTGGCCGGATTAGGATAAATAAAAAAATGACCTGTATTTTTGTCTTTGTCCAAAACATTTACAGTTTCAGGAGATAAAAATTCCGACAAGTCAATTTTGTGAAATTTGGCTGGAATAGTAACTCCATAGCGTGAAATATATTCATTGGTTAAATAATATTGATAATTGCCAAAACCTGCAATAGCCTCCACTTGATGAAAAGGCAGATTCAGATTTATTTTCCGTTTGTTGCCCGAAAAAAAATCATTGCCCTGATAATCATAAAGCAAGAGTAAAAAAGGCTGTAGCAATGAAGAATATCCACAAAGTACAATTTGTTTGGTTTCCGCATTATAATTTGCAGATGTAATCAGACCTTC
>JAFZUH010000169.1 GCA_017618435.1 Bacteroidales bacterium
AGACGTAGGTATATGGTGTCGTACCTCCGTTTACTTGCACTGATACTTTCCCCTTCGGCAGATAACATACCGTAGAATCCTGACTTATCGTATCCCGCAAACTATCCGGCTGCGTAACAACTACTGTATCGAACAACTCGCAACTGTATTCATCTTTGGAATAAAATCTATACGTCCCTGCACGCAACTGTTCATAACGTCCGCCTGATACTATGGCATTGACTATGGAATCTCGTCCGCTTTTGTCCGGCATTACCCAATATGCCGTCTCTATATCTCCTCCTCCCGTTATCGCTCCTTGTGTGATAACGCCTGACAATTCCCCGTAACACAACACATCGCTGTGGGTGATGTTCACACTCGGCGACAAATGTGTGATATGTATCGTATCGTATGCATAGCAATTGACCGTATCCAACGACTTAACCCAATAGGTCCCCGCTTTACTTATCGGTAAGGTATTGCCTACTTGGGTACCTATGGAAGTGCCGTCATACGTTACTCCGCCCCATTCGTGTTGTATAAAATAAGAATTTATTACCTTTACCCTTAATGTGTCTTTTACATTATCACACAGATATTGAGGTCCGGATATTTCAACCTCTGCTGAAGGAAATATTCTTATTTGGTGTTCCTTTATAACTATAGAAGTATCCACACAACCATTGCCCGCCTCAACGGTCAATTTCAGCAAATAATCCCTAGGGGTATTGTTAGGCGGATTGGGAAAGGTAAAAGTAAATAGGGAGTCATGTGATATGACATCCAAACCATGTACTTCCCACGTTATTTGTCCTTTGTGTCCATTTCGTACAGTGGACAAATCCACCATGGTTGCCGTACGGGTACAGGTATCATATTTACTTGTATAATTTCCGTCTTTATCATAAATATCCACGCTATTGGGACCGGTACGGATACCATAATAAAAGTTGGGGTCTATAATTGTTCTCGCCATAACGGTACGCAATGTGGAAGTACAGCCCATTTTAGATGTTACCACACATTCGAAAACTTCTCCGTCCACATAGTCTGAAACATTTATCTGTGTATCACTGCTGCTCCACCCCGGTTTGGAGGTACGTGTCCATTGGTAAGTAACAAAACCATCAGGGGCACGCATTAAGGCTTCTGTACTACCCTCACAAAACATCAGGTCAATGGTCATCGGACGGCATTCCGCCACAAAATAGGCATAGCCCCAGTGGTAAGCATATTTACAATCTATAATTTGGAAACGGATTTTTATAGTTTGACCCATTAACATGTCCAAATTAAAACCTACCGTAGTCCAATCTTTTCCATTTATAGATGTAGAGGAAGTTCCCCTACACACTAAATCAGGGTCGTTTTTGTCAGAAATCAAAGTAACATCACTACAACCTAAAGAAGTAATAATATTATCTGCCATATCCCGAATTTGCAGTTTAAATGTAGGTTGTTCTACCGCAGTATGTCCCGCTTGTTGCATAATATAGGCAAAAGACAACAATAACAATGAGTTATTGCTGTCTACTGTCATCGTATATTCTAAAGCATTAGAATTGATGGAATCTTTAGGAGTATGTCTTGCATCATGCTCATTTCCCAATTTGCAAGAATACAAAAAACCATTAGGTATCTTTTGTATTTTATCACACTTTTCGTCTTTTGCTGTACCTATGTCATCGAAACTATAAATAGTATGTTGTCCAGATATAGGTATAGTAGAGAAAAGTGTAATAGGATATATATTTGTTGAGCCTGTTTTATACTTGTCCCGATATGCCTGCCAATTGGTAAAATTTTTCATGGAAAAGTCCAGATTGGGACAAGAGGATTGCCCAAATGTGCTGATAGACATCAATATCAGACTTACTGTACACAAGAAATATCTATACAATCTCATGCCGACATAACATATTACTATTTTTCCCTGTAAGTAATATTTTATTTCTCAAGTTTTTCCAATTTTGTAATGCCTACAAATAACATTCACTATACACCACTGCTATTTCAATACGGTTACATTACCGACAAATTCATATTCCTGTCCGGTGTAATCCTGAACAACAATAATATATGAATAAACAGTATTTGGTGCAACAATCTTTCCGTTCACGGTACCGTCCCATTTTTCATTCGGGTCTTCGGTTACAAAAACACGTTGTCCCCATCTGTCATAAATAACCATTTTATAACCATTAGGAGCATATTCGCTCATCACCGGTCCCCATGTATCATTCAAATCATCACCGTTAGGACTAAATGAATTGGGTATAAAGACATTCAACTCATCATAAATATGAACCATTTTGGAAATAGTATCTGTACAACCGTTCACATCTATTACCTGCATAAACACCTTATAATCGCCTTCTGTTCCATAACTATGATAAACCAAATCGCCAGTAGTTGTTGTACCATCGCCCATATCCCAATTCCAAGCACTCAAGTTACCTTTGCTTTGGTCGGTAAAGGTGATAACTGTTGTACTTGCCACACTATATGAGTTGGCATCAAAATTGGCGGTAGGTCCATCTATATGCACCACTTCAAAACTCCGTTGTGCTGTACAGAATGTATCTGTTACCGTTACCCTATACTGACCTGCCGGCAGTGATTTTATATTCGGTGTAGTATCTCTCATCTGTCCGCCACTTCCCGATGTCCACACATACGATACCGAACCGGGATTGCCGCTTGTTACTGAAGTACTGACAGTACCATCTTGTCTATGACAAGTTTCAGGAGTTGTATTGCCTGTCAATACCAAACTCGGATAAGAAGGCACTTCTATCTCGGTTTCAGCAGTACAATGGTCCGCATCTTCGATTTTAATATGATATTTGCCACCTTTCACATTCAGTATGGATTCATTCGTACTGGACGAAGGGTTGGGTGTCCACGTATAAGTGATAGGCAATTTTGCATCTTTTACCGCTATGGTAGCATGACCGTTGCTTTGGTTGCAGGTTTCCATACCTACAGAAGCGACACTGATGGTAGGACTGGGTATGGAACGTATTTGTATACTGTCTTCTGTTGTACACTTGTTTGAATCTGTAATAAACACTTTGTAATATCCTGAATCCTGATTATTGATAGCACTTTGGGTGCCCACTTCTGAACCATCATCCATTTTTATCCATTTGTAAGTATATGGAGGTGTTCCACCCCTTACGATTACCGAAGCGGAACCATTGGGCAAGAAACATGTTGTCGGTTCTTGAGAGCATTCGGTTTGCAACAATGGCGGTTGAGTTATCTCCACCGAATATTGCAATTTACAACCATCTACATCGACAGCATAGAAAGTATAAGTACCAGCCATCAAATCGGTATATCGTTTCCCGGTAATTCTTGTGGCATTGTCTATGGAATCGTTTCCATTTATATCTTTCAATACCCAATATGCCCTATCTATAATACCGCTACCCGTTATCGGACCATGAGAAATAACCCCAGTCCGTTCGCCATAACACAAAATATCAGTTTTTTGAATACTCATAGACGGTGACAATGGAGCCACTTCTATAGTATCATAAGCATAACAACCTACTGAATCCAAGGCTTTTACCCAATAAGTACCGGGACCTGTTATCGGCAATTTGTCCCCAACACCATTTACTGTTTTTCCATCGCTGGTAAGTCCGCCCCATTCATAATGAACGAAATAAGAACGCAAGGTGTGAACAATTAATGTATCTTTCAATCCCTCACACATACGTTCCGGACCGGAAATGTCCACCATAGGCGACGGATATATTCTTATCCAGTGTTCCTCCAAAGCATCTGATGTGTCGGCACAACCGTTTTCCGCTTCCAAGGTCATTCTTATCAGATAATCTATAGGCTCGTTGGTTGGAGGGTCAGGAAAAGTATAGGTAAACAAAGAATCGGTGGAATAGGCATTCAAACCATGTATTTCCCATATTACCTTATCTTTTTTACTATTGTGTACCGTGGACAAATCCACCATGGTAGCCGTACGGTTACAAGTATCATATTTATTGGTATATAATCCGTCCTTATCATAAATATCGGCACTATGTTCTCCTGTACGAATACCATAGTAAAACGAAGCATCTATAGATGTTTTGGCAATGATAGTACGCAATTTGGAGGTACACCCCAATTTGGAAGCCACCTCACATTCAAATTCTTCACCATCCAAAGGTTCTTGAATATTTATTTGCATTCTATTGTTCCGCCAAGACGGGTCGGAACTACGTGTCCATGTATAAGTCATAAAACCTTCGGGGGCACGCAATCTTGCAGCCGAACTTCCCTCACAATACATCAAATCTATGGTCATAGGACGGCATTCCGCAATAAAATAAGCATAACCGTAGTGAGCCGATTGCGTACAGTCCATGGTTTCAAAACGTATTTTTATCGTTCTGCCTATCAAAGGTTCCAAACTGAAACCGACTGTTGTCCAATCTTTTCCGTTCGGGTCGCTGGAACTACTTGCCCGGCATACCAAATCGGGGTCGGTATTATCTGCCGCCAAGGTTACATCGCTACAACCCAAAGAGGTGATAATATTGCCATTGGTATCACGTATATTCATTTTAAAGGTAGGTTGTTCAGGTTGAGAGTGACCGGCTTGTTGCAAAATGTAGGCAAATGCCAATATCAACAATGAGTTGTTGCTATCCACTGTCAAAGTATATTCCAAGCCTTCGGCACCTTTGCCAGTCCCGTCATTTCCCAATTTGCAGGAATATTCATATCCGTCAGGTACCTTTTGTATCAAACGGCATTTTTCATCTTGCAAAGTATTATCTATTATCGATTGGGTATAACTAATTAGTGTATGTTGTCCTGTAATCGGGTTGGAAGCATGCAAGTTGGGACCGCTTGTTGTTGCATTGCCGACATAGGCCTGCCAATACATAAAACTATTCAAAGAAAAATTCAGATTCGGACATTGTCCAAATGCATTAACAACAAACAACAAACTTCCAATGAATACCGCTGACCTGAAAAACAACCTTTTCATCTTCATTATTTTTTAGTTTAACTTTTTACTTTCCTTTTATTCTAATGATACTGTTTTTTGCTTTTTTGTTGCCTATCACTAAAATTTTTTAAAAGTTCAAATAATAACTTGGTGCCGTATCGGATATTCTTTTGCCTCTAATATGATTGAAACGTCCGCCGACAAAGTTGATACCGAATACGACATTTACGTTTTTCAATTTATCCACATATACATTGTTGACATAATCCACCATTGTATACAAATTAAATGCACCAAGTTTCAAACTGAAACCGAGACCGGGATTCAAGGCAGATTTCAATCTAAATGTATTTCCAACGGTGAAATCGAAATATTTACCCAAGTTTCTATGGTAAGAAATGCTGCCCGCCGGAACGAACAGACCGCCATACATTCTTGCATTGAAAGTAAATCCGAATCTGTCATTTTTGGATAACCATACGTATGCACCTATATTGAGTTTGGTTGTCAGCATTTTGTTATAAGAAGGTATATCCACGGGGTTGGCATTTTTAACGCTTTCTTTCATTGTATCAGCCATTACCTCAAACACATGTGTCCAATCTTCTCTTTTTTCCGCAGTGGTCAAATCGGCTCCTTCAAAAACCACTTCGGTTGGTTCTATCCGCATACTTTTGGCATTGTCCCAATGAATAAAACCCAAATCCAAAACAGAGGCTTCCACCTCTACCCATTTATTAATACGGTAGCGGAATCCCAAATCGAAAGCAAGCCCTTGTGAGCGAAAAGCCATGGCTTCATACATTTGTCTGAAAGACATGTTGCCGAAATCATCAACAGTATCCATAGGTACGATACCGCCATAATACACATCGGCATAATAATTCAATAGCAACTGATCGAAATCGGCTTGTGATGTCAATGCGGCATAGGCTTTTTGTGTATGCACATGAGCGAGTCCAAACAAATATTTCACCTTTCCGCCAACTGACAATTGAGAATTTATTTCCCTATTGTAACCTATGGCAAATTCGAGATAAGCATTCCCATTGACAGCACTTCTGTCCAAAAACTGTTGTGTTTTGCCTTCTCTGTCAGCATTTCCATTTATCACAAAATCGAACAAACCGCCTTTAATATTAAGACCAGCATCTACATTCAGACTTGTATTGAACCACAAATAATTGGAACCGCCGAAACGGAAACCGAAATTGATAAGTTCTTCTTTAAAATTCAAATCTATAATATTATTGCCTTTGGTGTTTCGTTTCCACCCTTTGGCCGTAATATGATAATAATTATACAAATTGGTAGGCATATTCACACCGACCTGTATTCTGCTCAAGGCAGGAAAACCGACATGAAATTTATACGGCGTATAAGTTCCCGGATTTTCATCCAAGGCTTGAGGAATATATAAATTTTTCAACAAAAATGTTTCTTGTGCTTTCAAGGTTGATACTGAAACCAACAAAGCAAAAACAACTATTATATATCTGACTGTTTTCATGGCTATTCCTTTTTATTAGTCAATAGAATTGATAATATCTTCAACTTTACCTTTTACCTGAGCATTGACAATGAAATTCATTTTTACTTTCAGGTAATTGTCTTTAAACAATTTCACTTCCTTTCCGTTTGAAGTGTATATTTGTTTAATTTCGGCATAACAGGTTTTTAACAATTTGTTATACAAGTCGTCCCCTTCTTTCACTGATTTTTCCAATCTTGCCGCTGCAGGATCCGTTACTTTGAAATTACTACCAAAAGTAGCCGCCTCTACAATTTGATAATCAGGATACATAGTACCGATTGCATTATAATTTTCATCCAACAATGTCATCAAAACAGAGGCTTTGGCAGGAAAATAATTCTCCAA
>JAFZUH010000019.1 GCA_017618435.1 Bacteroidales bacterium
TCTTATTATCATTTGCAGATAGCCACCGATTCTTCATTTAATACCTTGGTGTGTGATGTTGATGTATATACGGAGGATACGGTTATACATGGTTTTTCTCACCCGAACACGTACTATTGGCGGGTGAAATCCGATAAAACTCCCTATACCTATACACATGAATTCCATTATTATTTACCGACCGATTTTTCCCAGTTGATAGGGTGGTACAGTGCAGACAGCGTACATTTGGTAAATGGATATGTAGATACATTGTATGACAGAAGTGACAAATGCCACCATGTTGTACAGACAGCAGCCAATAAAAGACCCTTATGGATCCCGAATGACAGCACTTTGAACAACCAGCCAAGCATTTATTTTGATGGGAATGATATGTTGACAACAAACGGAAACTCAGCATTGTATGCTCAACCGAATATTTTTTATGTTGTAGCAAAAGTACAGCAAGGTACTTTGTTTAGTGGCGAAACAGATAATAATAGACATCATTTTCAGATACTATATTCAGATAATAGTTTTATTGTTCGAATGTATGCTGGAATAGTACTGGATAACAATGTGTGGTTGAATAAAAATAATACTAATTATAATTTGTTTAAATTGTATTTTAATAAACAACAATCTTTTTCATTATGGATGAATGATACTATTGTACAAGGGAATGCAGGAACGATGTCTATGCGAATGCTCAAATTAGGAGCGTGGGGCAATACACAATCTTGTTTAAATGGTTATATTCCAGAAGTGGTGGCATATAATAAAGATTTGTCAAAACAAGAGCAATGGCATATCAATAATTATATAGGAGCTAAATATTATCCTCAAGTAGATTTGGGTAAGGATATATATATAACTTATGTACAAGATAGTGTATTTTCTAAAGATTTATCTGCATATAAATCTTGTTTGTGGAGTACAGGGGATACAAGCAAACAAATTAAGATGACTAAAGGAAAATATTGGGTAAGAGTACAAGATTGGTTCGGAAGAGAAAGCTCGGATACAATAGAAATAAAAGAAAATTATTTGACCCCATTATTGAAAAATAGTCCATACCAGTATTGTCAATTTGATAAGTTTACTCTTTCTTATCAAGACATTTGCAAAAAAGAAAATTGTACATATTATCCGGATTTTATCTATCAATGGTCAAATGGTCAAACGGGACCTAATTTTTCTACAACAGAAGCCGGAATTTATACACTTACCATTACAGATACTTGTGGTTATTCGTATTTGGCAACATTTGAGGTGAAAACCGATAGTCTTCCCACAAAAGTGCGTATGCGTAGAGACAATCTTTGTGTGGGTAGTTTTGTGGAATTGGCATATCCCACAGATATTGACAGTGTTCCCTATCAAATTGTATGGAATAGAGTCGATACGATGCCTAAGGTTGTTTTTAACGGTACTGCCCAATATGAAGTGGAAGTGGTTAATGCTTTAGGGTGTGTAGGGCGAGACGTACAAACCATTAATACTAAAGGTTATGCTCCTGTGGTTGCCTTTTCTACCAATAATATTTGTTTGAATCAGCAAGCCGAATTTGTGAATCAATCATACGCTACAGACGGTTCCCGTATTATAGAGTCTGTATGGGAGTATGGAGACGGGCATTCTTCCACCTCGTTGCAGCCCAAGGCATTGGAAAGCCGTACCTATAAATATGACAGCAATGGCATTTATCAGGTGAAATTATTGTGTAAAACCAGTAGCGGCTGCGAGCATTATTATACACAGACTATTGCGGTGTATGAAATTCCAAAAGTGTATTTCCAGCCTAATCAGGCTTGTGAAAAAACGGATTTTGTATTTACCAATAAGACACAATCTGATTATCCGATTAAATCCTACTTTTGGAGAATCAATGGAACAGATACCACCTCTGCAACCAATCCGCAATACCGTTTTGAGTCAGTTGGCACAGCAAGTGTTGAGTTGGTGGCAGAGTCGGTGTTGGGTTGCAAGGATACCTTACGCAAACAATTTGACATAAAATCCAATCCCCAACCTACAATTGTCCATAATGCTTTGTGTCTCGGACAAGATGTGAATTTTGTGAATAAAACCTCTGCCAATGTACCTATATTGGCATATAAATGGTCTATCAATGGGAATCAGGAATCGACTAATGACAAACTGATATATCAATTTGTTCAAGAAGGGCAATATCAACTCCAAATGCAAGTGCAATATGTCAATGGGTGTACGAATACACAAACAGAAATGCTAACCTTGTACCCCAGACCGATAGCGGATTTTACCGCAGAGCCTATTTGTCAGCATCAGCATTTGGCAGTGGAAAATAGAGCAAGAGTATTTACGCCTAATCCGATTCCATACTACCTTTGGACTATTGACGGTTTGTCTTCTTCTGACAGTATTCCCGCCATAGAAGTTCCTCATAGAGGATATTTCCCTTTGACTCAAATTATTACAGACCAACAAGGCTGTTCGGATACGGCAGAACAGGTGGTGAGAATCGCTATGGCTCCACATGCTGATTTTACCTATGAATACACAACGGAAAATCCGTATGCAATGGATTTCAAACACATGGACAACATAGAAAATACCATTTATACATGGATTTTTAACGATAGGGATACATCGCATGAAGAATATCCTTCTTATGATTTTGAAAAAGAAGGGGATTATCCCGTACAATTGGTGGCAAAACATGCTTATATCAGTTGTCAGGATACGGCAAAAAAAATGATACAAATTGAGAAACTATCTATAGATTTGGAATTTGTGAATTTCTTTTTGCAAGAGGAAAAATCCGGTGTACGGCCTGTTGTCTGGGTGCTGAACAAAAGCAATAGAAATATTCCTTATTTGGACTACAAGTTTATTTATGGTCAGGAATGGGTACAGGAACGGGATACAAACACTTTGCAAATGGGCATGATGAATAAGTATGCTTTTGCTTCTGCAAGTAGAAATCGTCCGGACGCAAGCCGTATCTGTGTAGAAGTGTATTCCCCTTATGATAATTATAAATCATCTCCATTGCCTGAAACCTATTGTATAACCCAAGCCGATCATTTGCAAATGTTGGATATATATCCTAATCCTGCCAATGATAAAATTGTTGTACATTTTGTGCTGCCTGAAGCGGAAACTTTGGATATAAAACTATGTGATATGATGGGAAATGTTGTCTATAGACATTCCCAATCATACGAGGAAGGCTATTGGCAACAAACTGTACATATAGGCGACCTTGCCGCAGGGGTGTATGTGGTACAGATGTGTGCCAAAAACAGAATAGTCAGCAAAAAGGTAATAAAATTGTAGGGTAAGATGGCTATATTTAAGCATACTATAAACAAACAAACTCAAGAAGAACAATATTCCACAATTACATCAACAAACCGCTTGCTTGATGTCAATCTAAAGGAATTGATTGCCTACAAAGACCTTATCAGAATGTATGTCAAACGGAATATTGTTACTTTTTACAAGCAGACTATTTTGGGACCATTGTGGTTTATTATTCAGCCGATATTGACAACCGTTATGTTTATGTTTGTTTTCGGTAATCTGGCAGGCATATCAACAGACGGCATACCCGGACCCTTGTTTTATTTTGCAGGTATAATTATTTGGAATTATTTTGCAGATTGTCTGAATGCGACTTCGGGTACGTTTACCACCAATCAAAATGTGTTTGGAAAGGTGTATTTTCCGCGTTTGGTGGTGCCTATAGCGGTAACCATATCCAATTTGGTGAAATTCTTTATTCAATTGGCTATATTTTTGATTATATATATAGTATATGCCATACAAGGTATAGGCATCGCCCCTAATATATATATATTATTGTTCCCTTTATTGATAATTATGGCAGCAGGTTTGGCTTTGGGATTCGGTATTATTTTTTCTTCCATGACCACCAAATACAGAGACCTGACTTTTCTTCTGCAATTTGGCGTACAGTTGTGGATGTATGCCACCCCTGTCATTTATCCGTTAAGTACTATGCCTGCTGACAAACAATGGATATTCCAACTCAATCCGATGACTTCAATCATTGAGACTTTTAAGTATGCTGCCATTGGTAACGGCGTTTTTTCTTGGGGCTGGTTAGGCTATAGTTTCGCTTTTATGATTGTTTTGCTGCTTGTGGGAATTGTGATTTTCAACAAAGTGGAAAAAAGTTTTATGGATACGGTCTAAAAGTACCATTTTTGTTGGGAAAAATAGTATATTTGCAAAATAAAAACCATTCGATATCGTGATATTTCCATCAGAAAGTCAATATACGGAGTTTAAAACATCATTTAACGATGAAGTGATAGTTTCTTTAGTGGCTTTTGCCAATGCTAAAGGCGGACAAGTGTATATTGGTGTGAACGATAACGGTGAGGTTATAGGTATTAGTCTTGGACAAGAAACGATTGCGAAGTGGATAAATGAAATAAAACAAAAAACGGCACCAAGTATTATTCCTGATGTCGAAATTACAGAAAAAGACGGCAAACCTCTTGTTGTATTGTCTGTACAGGAATATCCAGTTAAACCGGTTTCAGTAAAAGGACGTTATTATTGTCGTAGACAGAATAGCAATCATTTGCTTTCGGTTGATGAAATTTCCAATATGCATTTGCAGACACGCAATTCAAGTTGGGATTTTTATCCTGACCCTAAACATACTATTGCTGATATTGATTTAGATTTGGTTCAACATTTGATTGACCGTATGAATCGTCGGGGTATGAATATTTATGATTCACCGGAGGTTTATTTGCGGAAAAAAGAACTTTGTGATGAAAATGGTCGCATTACATTTGGTTGCTATTTGCTTTTTAAGAAAAAAGAAGATATAATGACGACTATAGAACTTGGTCATTTTCAGGATAAGGAAGGCATTTTGATAAAAGATTCCATACGTTCAAAGACAAATATTGTTGAGCAGGTCAATGAGGTGATGTCGTTTATAAAAAAGCATATAAATATGGCTGTGATAATCTCGCCCAATCAAGTAGAAAATATTCAACAATGGGATTATCCTTTAGAAGCAATTCGGGAAATTGTATTGAATATGATTATTCATCGTGATTATCGTTCACCAGCAGATTCGGTGGTGAAAATTTTGCCCAATAGAATGGAATTTTATAATCCGGGTGTTTTGCCATTGGACTTGACTATTGAAAAACTGATGTCCAATGAGTATAGTTCGCGACCTCGCAACAAACAGATTGCTGATATTTTTAAAGATACAGGTGATATAGAAAAATATGGTAGCGGCATTAAACGTGTGTGCAGAATGTTTGAGGAGGCTGGACTTGAAAAACCTGTATGGAATGTTGTGGCTGAGGGTATCATGGTAACAGTTTTTTTACATACTAATGAAAATGTCCCAGAAAATGTCATAGAAAATAATAAACCCAAGGAATGGACTATTCCTATAAATGAAAAAGAAGACGCTGGTATTCAAACATTACAAAATGACGGTGTAAATGACGGTGTAAATGACGGTGTAAATGACGGTGTAAAATTAAACGATAGGCAAAAGATGACGATGGATTTATTGCATTCTAATCCTCAAATAACAGCAAAGGAACTTGCCAATGTATTGCAAATAAAAATCCGTCAGGTTGAACGCATAATGGCCTCATTGAAAGAAAAAGGCCTTATTGTCCGTATTGGTCCTGATAAAGGCGGTTATTGGAAAGTTGTTGAAATGTCCCATAAAAATGAATAGATGACAAGAACTGAACTGTTTACACGGCTAAAAGATATTGAGTGGGATGACTTTGAGGTGAAAGAGGCGGTCACTGAATTGCCAAAGAATATTTGGGAGAGTGTTAGTGCTTTTTCAAATACTTCCGGTGGTTGGATTGTTCTTGGGGTCAAACAGATGGGTAAGAAATTTGAAATAATAGAGTTTCAGAATGCAGGGCGTTTTATGTTTGATTTGAAAGACCTGAAAGTACAAATGCATTCAATGCCTAGAAATCCGATTCTTATTAAACTATTTCGATTTGCAAAGTTAAGCGAAAATGCAGGATATGGTATTGATAAAATGTTGACTTGGGAAAAGTTGACAAATTGTGCAGTCGAATTTTCAAGCGATGTTGCAAGTTCTACGGTAACATATTTCCGAACTATTTCCGTAGAGGATGTTCAGAATGTTACCGAGAAAAGTTCACAGAAAATATTGGCCATAATGACCCAAAATCCTCGAATTACAACACAGGAGATTGCAGATGAGTTAGAGATAAGTAGAAGGGCTGTGGCAAAACACATTGCAAATATGATAAAAAAAGGTTTACTTACCCGTATTGGTCCCGATAAAGGTGGTTATTGGAAAGTTGTTGAATCTTCAAATAAGAATTAAAGATGGCTACAGCAATTAAGATAGAAAATGTTTCAAAACAATATCGTTTGGGGGTAATCTCTACGGGGACGTTGAGTCATGACCTCAATAGATGGTGGGCAACGAAAATTATGCGTAAAGAAGACCCATATCTGAAAATTGGGGATACAAACGACCGTTCCACGAAAGGAAAGTCCGAATATGTGTGGGCTCTCAAAGATATTAATATGGAGATAGAGCAGGGTGATGTGGTTGGCATTATCGGAAAGAACGGTGCAGGCAAATCCACATTGTTGAAATTGTTGTCTCGGGTAACAAAACCGACAACAGGCACAATAAAATATCGTGGGCGTATTGCTTCTTTATTGGAAGTGGGTACGGGTTTTCATCCTGAAATGACAGGACGGGAAAATATCTATATGAATGGGGCTATAATGGGCATGACCCGAGCCGAAATAACACGCAAACTTGATGAAATTATTGATTTTTCCGGTTGTGAGCGTTATATTGATACGCCGGTCAAACGTTATTCCAGCGGTATGACAGTACGATTGGGGTTTGCTATAGCCGCTCATCTTGACCCAGAAATATTGGTTGTAGATGAAGTGCTTGCCGTTGGCGATGCCGAATTCCAGAAAAAAGCCATTGGCAAAATGCAGGATGTGAGCAAAGGCGAAGGTAGAACTGTGCTGTTTGTTAGTCATAATATGGGGAGTATCAGACAATTGTGCAAAAATGGAGTATTACTTGAAAAAGGAATGATTAACTTTTCGGGTGATATTAATTCGGTTGTAACGAAATACGTTTCTACACACAAAAGTAACTTGTCTGAGGATTTGTCTTTATGGAAAAAAAGAGAAGGAAACGGACGTGTGAAATTTCAAAGAGTTTATGTGACGGATAAAGAAGGGAAAGAGTTAGAAACAGTTCTAACAGGAAGTGATATTGTTTTTAATTTTGATGTATATGCAAAAGATAATTGCGAAATAGATTTGGGTTTTTCTTTTTTTACTACTGACGATGTTATGATTAGCAATTTATATTCAAGTTTTCAGCATCGTACATTCAAGATTAAAGAAGGTCGGCATACTATATCGTGTTTAGTTAAAGATTTCGCATTTTCTACATCGGAATTGTTTGTTCGAGGTGTAATTAATGCAGATAAGGAACTATCTGATTGGCCAAGTTGTCATTTGACAAAAATAAATATCGAACAAGGTAATTTTTATGGTTCTGGAGTTTTGTCGCCATCAACTAATATATTTTTATTTAAGGGCGATTGGTCTATAAAATAATAAGTTATGAATAAAGAAAGAAAAGCGCGCAACATAAATAATTCTTCATTACGAGATAATGAAGATATGCCAGTATTTGATTATATTGATAAAATTAATCATGGACAAAAAATTACTATGTTGGAAGTGGGAAGTGGTGAATGTCGCTTTGTAAGAAAGATAAAAAAACTTTACCCAAAGATTGAAATCACTTGCATTGAAATCAATCCTAATTTAGCAAAATTTGCAGAAGAATTAGGATGTATCGTCATAAATTCCAATATTTTAGATGTTGAACTAAAAGAAAAATATGATATTGTACACTGCTCGCACGTCATTGAGCATTTTTCTTATCCAAATATAATGAAAGTGCTTGATTTCCTTGTGTCAGTTGTGAATGATAATGGAAGATTAATTATACGAAGTCCTTTGATTGACGACAAAGATACAATGTGTTTTTATGGAAACTTGGATCATATCAAAGTTTATCCTCCAATAGCAATAATCAATTATTTTGAACTAAAACAACAGCAAAAGCAAGGAAAAGCAAAGATTGCAGTGGAAACTATATGGTACAGAACAAGTCCAAAACAATTAGAACAAATATCAACATGGCATATTGCTTATGGTTTGATATTTTTTAAAACAATCATGAATTATTGTATCAAGAAAATAAATAGAATATATCAATTTTTATGGAATCGGTATCGTTGGCCATCAACTAAACCACATGGATATGTTATGATAATTAAGGTTATTGCAATATAAATTTTTAATCATGAGGTTAATTTTCATGTAGGTATATCATTAGATTAGTTGTTTAAGATTATGATAAAAATAGGTTCATGAAGGTATTATATTATATACATAATTCATCTCATGTAGAAGGCTCTTATATATCATTGATTACAATGGTTGAATATATGAAGCACAAAGGCATCGAAGTTGCTATTGCCGCAAATAGAGATTTAATGAGTTCTGTGGCTTTTCATGATTTTTGTCAGTCATATAAAATTCCGATATATTATTTGCAAATATATCTATCTGTGAATAAAAAACCAGTAGGATTACAAGGAAATTTGTTGTATATTATTTGGGTTCTACTAGCATTACGTCATAAATGGAAATGTGCTGTAGCATTAAATAGGGTGGTGAAAAAAGAACGTCCAGATATAATACATACAAATACAGGTGTTTTACATGAAGGTTTTTGGGTGGCGAAGATTAATGCTATACCGCATGTCTGGCATTTAAGAGAATATCAGGATTTGGATTTTTGTCGGAGTATTTACCCAACTAAAAGATTTTTTGAAATGTTATTAAAGCGATCAGAAAGTGTTATAGCTTTAACTTGCGATATAAGACGACATTTTGATTTGAGTGAAAGTTGTATTGCACATGTAGTATATAATGGGGTTTGTTTTAGAGATGATTTGCAGCTGATTATGCCCAAAAAGAAATATTTTTTAATTGCTAGTCGCATATCTGAAGAAAAAGGTATTTCGGAAATAATATATGAATTTATAAAATTTCACAAGAATAATAAAAAATATGACTTGCTTATAGCGGGAGAAATTTCAGAGTTAAATAAAAGTATTGTAGATAAATTTAAAGACACAGAATATATTAAATTTTTGGGGTGGAAAAATAAAAAGGAATTAAGAACATTAATGAGTAATGCTACGGCTCTAATTGTTAATTCAAGGTATGAGGGGTTTGGTAGGATGACAGCAGAGGCTATATGTAATGGATGTTTAGTAATTGGAAAAAATTGTGGTGGAACTAAAGAAATTATAGAAAAAACAAATGGCGGTTGGGGATATAATGATTATGATGAGTTTTATGGATGCATGGAAAATGTTATAAATATAGATGAGCATTCGTACAACGAAAAAGTTTTAAAATCGCAACATATTGCTAAATCATTATTTTCTATTGAAAGTTATGGCGATGCCGTATTGAATATCTATCGTAAATTATTAAAATCAGATCGTGATTAATTGTTTATAAGTAGATTATGAAAATTTTTGCAGTAATAGTCACATATAATGGAACGCGTTGGTATGACCGTTGTTTGGGAAGTTTGCGTAATTCCGAGGTGCCAATTGAAACTATTGTTATTGATAATGCTTCAACAGATGGTACGATTGAGTATATCAAGAAACATTTTTCTTCTACAATCATTATTGAGTCAAATGATAATCTTGGATTTGCTAAAGCGAACAATATTGGAATACGATATGCTCTTGACCATGATGCAGATTATGTTTTTCTGCTAAATCAAGATGCATGGATAGAAAAGGATACTCTCACAAAATTGGTGCAAACATTTAAAGATAATGAGAATGTGGGAATTGTTTCTCCTATTCATTTGAAAGGAGATTATTCTGGACTTGATATAGGATTCACTAAATATATGTCAACAGATTTTGTGTCTGATGCATATATGGGAAATTTTAAGAATAGTTATTATGTCAATAGTGTAAATGCTGCGGCATGGTTAATAAAAACTGAAACTATAAGGAAGGTCGGAGGATTTGATACACTTCTATTCGTTCATTATGGAGAAGATGACAATTATTGTCAACGGATAAAATATCATGGATTTAAGATTGCTGTTTGTACTAATGCAACAATATGTCATGACCGTGAATGTAGAAAAGGAAATGACGATAATGATCCTGGAAGATTGATATTTAATGTAAAGTCTGAAGTCTTGAGAATGAAGAAGATTTATGGAGATATAAATATGGAAGTGGATTTGGATAAACTAATAAAAAAAGAACGACTATATATGTTTGGTGCTTCCTTATGTCTGAAGTTTTCTTCGGTAAAATATCGTTCCCAAAATATTGGTTTATTAAAACAAATTAAAGTTTCCCGAATACTTAATAAACAGGGCGGAGAAATATGGATTGATTAATTTATATCGCAAAAAATTATGGAAACTTCACCCAAAATATCAATAATTATCCCCACCTACAATCGCGAAAAGATCATTGGTCGAACTTTGGATTGTATTGCTGCGCAAACATTTACCGAATGGGAATGTATTGTTGTAGATGACTTTTCGGCAGATAATACAAGGCGGCTAATTGAAGAATACGAAAAAAAAGATGGTCGATTCCATTATATGCTGAATGAGCGAAAAAAAGGAGCTCAAGGAGCAAGGAATACAGGTATATACCATGCTCGTTCCGAATGGATATGGCTGATGGACTCTGACGATACCGTGCATGTGGATTTCCTTGAAAAGATGTACGCGGCGACAAATACAGATGTAGATGTGGTTACGTGTTATACTAATGTTATTGACAAGGATTCTATGCTTGTGACTAATACGCGCAAATGGGATTGTTGTGGTAATATCCACGAAGATTTATTGGCATGGAAGAGCTATGTATATTATCAAAGTAGTATTTTAAGAAAAAGCAAGTTGCTTGAAATTGGTGGACTTGATGAGAATTGTCCTGCACATCAGGAATACGACACGCATATAA
>JAFZUH010000170.1 GCA_017618435.1 Bacteroidales bacterium
TAACCATTTTAGCACAATTTTTTATCCCTGACTTTTCGCACTATATGCAAACGGGAGCCTGTTTCTGCATTGATTTCCAAACAGATAAATGGGAATCTATATTCACCGCCAAGCGTACCGTTCGGTTTTATGTCAGAATAAATTAAAACAACCCTATTCAAACAAAATCGAAAATTGGAAAGTTTTGGTACTCAATCTTTCAACACTATTGGCAAAGAAATTATCCTCCGGTTTTAGTATATTTATGACCCCATAAACCATTCTGAACTCCAATGCCAATTTAAAACTTTCCAGATAGAAATCTGTCCCCACACCGGCAATAACCTGCAAATCACTTGCTTTTAATTTCAACATAATATCATTTACAGGATTTCTTTTTTTAGAGCGAGTAGCCATATCAAAACCATATTGTGCCCCAAAAATACTATAAAAACGGAAATTATTCATTCGGGAGGATTTGAGTTTAAATACTAATGGTAAATTGAGGTAAACCGACTCTATATTTTTGGACACCCAAGTACTCTCTTGTGTATTTCCAATAGCATAATCCACTTTTCTGTCTATCAATGAGATGTGCGGAACAAAACGAAAATCCAAATATTCCCAAACACGCAAATTAATAACGATTCCAATGTCAAAACCACTCATACCGCTGGTTTCAATTTCCATTAACGAATCATAAGTATTCAGATTAGTTTGTGGTCTTATCGCAAAATTGGCAAAATTATACCCTATCAAATAACCGAAATGAAACCTTTTTGCATCATAGTGAGGCATATTATAAGTTCGCGTTTGAGCCAACACCCCAAAAGCAAACACCAACAATAACAAAAAAGTCAAGGTATATTTTTTCATTATTGTTTTAACGCAAGAAAAAACAATAAATTGCTTATGCAGTATATAAATTTACAAGTTCTTTGTAAAATCTGTCCTTATCAATGGCTACCACACCTGCATATTCACAGACTATACCACCTGCCAAGTTTGACCATTCTGCCACTTCTTTTGGGGATAATTGTGCTGTTAGACATAGTGTTGCCACGCTCAAGACGGTATCTCCCGCCCCCGAAACATCTGCAATATGCCTTCTATGAGCAGGGATTTGTTCTATTTTCAAACCCTTATCGGTATTTTCAATAATCATCACTCCATTTTCTGACAATGTCAGCAAAAGCATTTTATGTTGTTTTTGCTGCATAAAACCCTCTATTTTAGACACAAAGGCATTATCATTAATTTGTAAATCCGCTACATTCAAGCCCTCTTTCAATTCTTTAAAATTAGGTTTAAATATGGTTGCATGATGATATTGTTGAAAATTCTTCTTTTTGGGGTCTATGGTTATCGGAATATGTTTTGCATTGGCAACTTTTACAATTTCATCTATCAAGATTGTATCAATTACGCCTTTGTCATAGTCTTCAAAAAGAATGGCATCAATTTGTTTTTCATCAACCAATTGAACAATTTTACCCATCAAAGCCTGCCTGTCTTCTTCAGACAACGAGTTGCGTTGTTCATCGTCCAATCTCAATAATTGCACATTATTTGCCAATACCCTATGTTTGACAGTTATTTTTCTATTGGGACTTTGCACAATCCCCATCGTTGGCAAATCGGCTTCTTGCATGGTTTGCAAAAACAATGTGTCCTTTTCATTTTTTCCGATTACACTACACAATATAGGCGTTGCACCCAATGCTTTCAGATTTAAAGCCACATTGGCAGCCCCACCCAAACGCACATACCTTTTTTCGACATCTACCACAGGTACAGGGGCTTCCGGAGATAATCGTGAGGCAGTACCAACAACATAATCATCTAACATCACATCGCCCACCACTAAAATTTTCAACTTTGAAAATTGGGCAAAAACACATTGTATTTTTTGTAGACTTTCCATTTATTCTTCGGTTTTATGTGATGAACAACAAGAACATTTGCATTGCATTTCTACGGCAGATTTCATTGGCAAACGAGATTCTTTCCACTCTAAAATTCCACCTTCGAGAACAGCAACCGATTTGAAGCCATTTTGCAACAAAAATTCAGCCGCCTCAACGCTTAACAAACCAATAGCACAACATAAAACGATATGACTATCTTTGTTCAAAGAGTTGATATTTGTTTTCAACAACGAAAAAGGCATATAAACCACATGAGGCATATCTATCCAAATATCATCAGTTTCTTGTTTTTCCCTTATATCAACTAACACGATTTGCTGTTTTTGCAATTTTTCATACACCTCTTTAGGAGTTATACTATTGATTGTCATCATTATTTATCTTTTTATTATTTTTTTGTACTATTTTATTGACCAATTTTGTCAAAAGCATAAACAACAACATAAAAATTAAAATGCCCAGCATACCACCAATAACAACAAACATTGGATTTATGGCATTTTTTGGTGCAGTTTCACCTATTTGACAAATTATATTACTGAAAACAAACAGCAAACACCAATTCATCTTCAAAATATTATATGTGCAAAGATACCATTTTTATTATAACATTGGATTTTTGCATTTTAAAATCCTCTGCAATATTAGAATGATTGTATTTGCGTTAAAATATTATTCCATTGCATTTCCGAAAATTTGGTACCCACCACCTCTACAATTTTGGAAGACACTAAAGAACCCATTTTTGCAGACTTTTGCAAATCAAATCCTTGGGCATAACCTGCCAAAAATCCGGAAGCATACAAATCGCCGGCACCGGTAGTATCAATACGTTGAGCAGGAAAAACATCAACAGCAAAACTTTCTTTACCGCATTGTATCAAAGAACCCTTGGCTCCTATTTTCACTACGGCAATTTTACATTGTTGTGCAATTTCCGCCAGTGCCTCTTGCGGTTGTTTATGGGTATAGGCAAAAGATTCTTCCTCGTTGGCAAACACAATATCCACATTGTTTTTTATTATATTTGTCAGGAAATCAATATTTTCTTCAACAACATTATAACTTGCCATATCCAAAGATACCTCCAAACCCATTTTTTTTGCAGTTTCTACCGCTTGTTTTATCAAATCATGATTTTGCAACAAATAACCTTCAATATGGAGAATATCATAACCTTTAAACAAATCTTCGGTAATATCTTCAGCGGTTATTGCAGCGGCTATGCCTAAATAAGTAGCCATGGTACGCTCTCCGTCTGCAGAAATAAAAGAAGTGCAAAAACCGGACATTCCCTCTCCTTTGAACAATATCGGTTTCACTCCATTTCTTTCCATATCGGCTTGAAAATTCCGACCGACCTCATCTTGCCCGACTATACCGACAAAAGCAGATGGAATTCCCATTTTCGCCAAACCTGTCAATGTATTAGCGGCCGACCCGCCCGAGACATACGTTTTGGAAAAATGGCTCATTTCTTTTTCCAATTGTTGTGCCAAATTCAAATCTATCAATTGCATACTTCCTTTGGGCAAATGATGTGCCTGTAAAAATGTATCATCGTTAATTTGAATCAAAATATCTGTCAAAGCATTGCCAATACCAATAATTTTTTTCATTGCATTCTATTTTTTTAATTCCACATTGTACAGAAACAAAAAAAGCCGATTTTACATCGGCTTGGCTCCCCCTGCTGGACTTGAACCAGCGACCCTCTGATTAACAGTCAGATGCTCTAACCAACTGAGCTAAGGAGGAATCTGTATAAAGGTTTATTTTTATACAATGCAAAGGTAGCATTTTTTTTCATACAAATTGCATTTTTTTGAAAAAAAATAAAAAAATCCATATCTAACTATGAAACAAACAAATGAGAGAAACCAAACGAACACCGTTGCAACTATTTTATTGGCTTTGCCTCTTTTTTACCTTCCCAAATACGCAACAAAACACCTTCCAACAGCAGAAAAACAAGTCCTAATACGAGAAATAAATAATATAGGAACTTATGCTGGGGGCTCGTTATTTGATTTTGAATTTCTTGTATGTTTTTGTGTTGAATATCCAATACGGAAAATTCAGTAAAATTATATTTATCAATTAATTCCGACAAATCTTCTTGAGACAGAAATTGCATCGCCGATTCATTTCTATTGAAATTAAAAGCAAGCATATTCAAAGTATCGCGTTTGTTATGCAAAACAAACACACCGCTCTCTTTCACGTTGTCATGAACTTTTATTTGCATATTATCCCTATTGTAACGAACTACTTCGGGAATAAATGTTTGTTTGTTATCGGTCAATTCCAAAACATCATCATTTACAACGGTATTATTTAATGTTATCAACTCATCTTTGCCGATTGTATAATACAAATTGGTTTCCTCGTTGCTAATAACCATCATATTATAAATTGTCGGAACAAAAACAGCATGTTTCATAAAATCAGAATATTCTTCTGACAAAGGAGAAGCCAAGACAAAGACAAGACCATTGCCATACTGTTCAACCGTAAGATAATCGGCATTATTTTCCAAAGCGATAAGCGTTTCTTTGTTTTTACCGATACTTTTGTTGAATTCAAAATAAGTTTTAACATTGGGCAAGTCAATATTTTCAGGATAAGCCTCAAAAACATTCTCAAACAAAGGGTGATGTACATTGAGTTTATCAAATTTTGTGGGAGTAGTATTTAACTTGCCTAATGTTGTAACATTCAAATATTGATTTATTTTATTATTATAAGTTTCATTTACAGGCAAAAGCAACAAATTTCCACCCTTGTTCACATATTGTTCAATCTCATGGACAAATCCATCGGAAATATCATCGGAAACATCTACTATCAATAGTTGCTGGTTAGGAAAATCCTGATAATTAACTGAACGAATGTCGTATGTTGAAAAAACAACACCGCTGTCGTATGCAAACAATTGTTCTATATATTTATTGTTTTTTCCGTTATAACAATGCAAAACATTCATTTTTTCTCTAACATTAAGTGAGAAAAAAAGCTGGTCATCAAAAGTAATCGGATAATCCATTATTTTGATGGAACCTGTTTGCCATTGTTTGGAATCAAGGGTTACATTCAATCGTCCTGTTACACTTGTATTTGCCTTTATATCCAGACTCGTAAGGGCTTTTTGCTGATTGTTCAGAAACAATTTTACAGGCACTTTTTCCATATCTTTATCCGACTGATTGGAAACGCTAAAATAAATATCAATATTCTGCCCTGCTATTAAATTAGGGGATAATATCCATGCAGAATCCACACTTAAATTATTGATTGTATTTGTTTTCATTGGAACAAAAAAAGCCTCCAAAAGCGAATCCTGCTTTAGTTGCCCAAAATCGGCCATTGTTGTCTGAAAATCGGAAAAAAGATAAAAACTTCCACGCTGTCCATCAAAACCCATATTTTGCCGCATATACGCATAAATTTCCGACAAAGTTTTAGATACAGGGGTTATTGCAATATCATCTATTTCCTTTTTTATTTCTTGCTTGGCAAATGTACGTTGGTGTTTGATTTCCATATCGTTTGTAAGCAACATAAACATATCCGTTTCACCAAAAGCCTCAACGAGGGCTTTGGCTTGCGTTTTGGCTTCATTGAGCAAATTGCCGTTTTGACTTTCATTGGACATTGAGAACGAATTGTCTATATACAGACAAACAACATTTTGTCGGGAATGGGTATTGGTATTTTTTTTAGGAATATAAGGTTTGGCAAACGAAACAACCAAACAAACAATGGTCAAAATACGCAAAGACAAGATAATCAATTTTTTAATTTGCGACTGTCTATGCATTTGTTTTTTTAATGTCGTTAAAAAAGCAGTATTGGAAAAATATTGAATACGATAACGTCTGAATTGAAACAAATGGACAACAATGGGGATAAGCACCAAAAAGAGTCCCCAAAGAACGTTAGGATAAACAAATGCCATACAATTAATTAATATGAAGTTAGTTGATGAAACAAACTTTCAAGATTATTGTTTTGTGCTTTGGACAAGAGATTAGCCATAGAATCATCGGCTTTTATTTGTCCCTTGTCTATAATGATAGCCCTATTGCACACGGCCTCAACTTCTTGCATAATATGCGTAGACATCAATATGGTTTTTGTTTTTCCGATATTTTTTATCAAATTTCTGATTTCCACCAACTGATTAGGGTCCAAACCTGATGTCGGTTCATCTAAAATCAATACCTCCGGGTCATGTATCAAGGCTTGTGCCAAGCCCACCCTCTGCTTGTACCCTTTTGACAAGGCGGCTATTTTCTTGTTTTTTTCCGGAGTTAAGCCCGTTAGGGCAATCATATCGTCTATCCTTTGCCGCTTGTTTTTCACATGATGCACACCGGCAATAAATTCCAGATATTCCTGTACATACAAATCCAAATACAAGGGATTGTTTTCGGGTAAATACCCTATTCTTTTGGTTATTTCCAATGCATTTTCCAAAACATCGTATCCGCAAACGGACATCGTTCCCTTGGTTTGCGGGTGATAGCAAGTGATAATCTTCATCAAAGTGGATTTGCCGGCACCGTTGGGACCCAACAAACCGACAACTTCACCTTTTTTTATTTCAAAAGACACATTATCAAGAGCTTTTTGTTCACCGAACAGTTTTGTTATATTTTTTGCAACAATTGACATTTCAATATTGATTTTTTAGGTTTTGCAAAGGTACACAAAATTTTCTGAAAAAATGAGGATAAAAACCTGCTCTATCTTTAGTATAAATGTTTTCAAACAATTATTCAATCCCAATAATATCGGAAAGAGGATAAATTTTGGGTATATATGTATTTATTCTCTGTTTGATATTTAATTGACCTACAAATTCAATTGGTGTATTTTCAAAATGAATTACTATATAATAATCAGCATGTTCTGGTTGGAAACCTTGCTTTTCAAGAGAAAACTTGTTCCATATTTGAAACGAACCTTCTTTTCCCTTTTTTATATGAAATAATTGGGCATTTACTCCGTTTGTGTGAAGTAAGACAAAACGCATTCTTTCAAATCCATGAGTTACTTGCAACGAACCTTTACTTTCACCTGCCCTCATATAACATATTCCTTTTTCTATCATTAACTTACGCTTGTCTTGACTTGCATGATTCACCAAAACCATAACTTCATCAGGACTTTCCGACATTTTTTTTAGCATTTCTTGTGCTGTCAAAGGATTGTTTATTTCCTGTCTTCGGCGAACACCAAGTTGCAAAAAATCATTGGATTGTTCTATTCCAATGAATTTTCGACCTAACAGATTTGCCGCAATACCAGTAGTACAGCTCCCCGCAAACGGGTCTAAAATCGTATCACATTTGTCGGTGGAAGCAAGTATAATTCTATACAACAAACGTAGTGGTTTTTGTGTAGGATGCTTGCCACACGTTTTTTCCCATTTTCCAACGGAGGACAATCTCCAAACATCAGTCATTTGTTTTCCTCCATTGAGTTCTTTCATAACGTCATAGTTGAACTTATGAGGAATTTTTGGGGATTTACGTGCCCAAATAATCAGTTCCGTCGAAAAGTTGAAGTAACGACAAGAAAGGTTTGGTGGAGGATCTGTTTTCTGCCAAGTAATGATGTTTAGTATTTTGTAACCACACTCCTGCAAACACCTTTGAACCACAAAAATATTATGATACGTACCTGAAATCCAAATAGTTCCATTATCTTTAAGTTTTGGACGACAAACTTCCAACCAACGGCGATTAAACTTGTAAATATGTTCGGGAGTACCGCCTTTGTCCCAATCGCCTTTGTCCACACAAACTTGCTTACCATTTTGTACACTTATTCCACCATTTGATAGAAAGTATGGTGGATCGGCAAAGATGGCATTGATAGAGTTATTCTCTATCTCTTTCAAACGTTCCATGCAATCCCCTTGCAAAAGCATGAAATCGGGATATGTTGTAAAATCCAACATTTATTCAATAATTCTAAATCTACCAGACTTTACCAAATGTATACTATTATAATTATCAGGGTCAGTAAACTCATACTGCCATATATAGAAAATAGTTTCTCCTTCTATAAATCTACGTTCAAAAAAAAGAGTATATACTTTCTTTGTCGTATTTTCTTGCCATTGGCGGAATGGGAAATAGAGTTGACGAATTATTGTATCTGTAGCATTAGAATTTTTGGCTTCAATCAAAACAAGGGAATTTTTTCCCTCATAACCAGCATCAACCTCAGTTTGTACACTTTCTGTACTTAATTCTTGTTGCCCTACTTTAAATGAAAATGGAGGAGTATATTTGCGACCACGAATCGTTAAAACTAATGATTGATCGTTCATAAAAGTACGAATCAATGAATTAGCATAAGCAAAGTCAAGGTATTGCATTTCTGAATCACCGACTTTGGAACTTTCTAAATGAAAATCCAATTTGCTATCATAATCTTGAATAGGGGAAGTAATATCTGGAATATCAATATACCCTTCTCCTTTAACTATGTAATATTCTCCGTTTTTCTTTGGCAAAATAAATAAACCGTTATCTATAAATACTTGCGGACGAGATTCTCGAGTATCTTGTTTGCATAAAATCCGCACTTCCTTTTCACTTGTATTTCTATAATCTTGACAAGCAACCTTTATTTGCTTTGCCGTTAGAACAAAGGGGGCAACATCAAAATTATGTTTATCCATTCCCGTGTCCTCAAAAATCTTTTTCCA
>JAFZUH010000171.1 GCA_017618435.1 Bacteroidales bacterium
CACACTGATATATTCAGGATTATTTATTCTATCTTTGGCACGCCCTATGGCAGGATAAATTTTGCCTTCTGCATTAGAGGCAATAGCCGCCACTACAGGCATATCGTTGGTATCTCTTGTTTTAGCGGTAATGGGTATCAACACCGAATCCGGATTGACAGCCCCATTGAAACGAATGGGTGCATACTGATTGGTATCACAACTATACAACAATGATACCGCTCCACGCATGGTCAGAAATTTATCTTCCGCCTTCAAGGTAACCGAACCGCTATAACCAAAATGGGGATTCAATGTAAAATTGGCATCGTAGCCGATTTTGCCATAGCCGCGGGTCTGTTTGTCTTTGTTTATCCACAGCGAATCCAAATAAATCTCCTGACGTTTTTCTTTGGCATCTACATAATTGTAATAACCATCGGCATGATAAGCGTCTTTGGCTTCCAACAAAACATTCGCCTTATATACTTCATGATATTGATTATCGGTATTAGCCAATATTTTGGAATCTTTCAATGTATCAATGTTTGCCTTTCGATATATTTTCACAATGCCCTCTTTGGGGAACACCGCAGCATCGGCAATCTCTACAAAACGTACACCTTGGGCAGTAATTTCATATTTGCTGAAATCATAATTTGCCTTTGTTGCCGTGAATTGCAATTGTTTTTGTTCTGGATTGGTAGAAATCAACTCATTACCCTCCGAACGCATAGTATATAAGTCTTTAATCTCGGTATTGGGTATATCTACAGAAGCATATTTATCTTCATAGGTAAACTGCAATTGTTTTTCTGACACCAACCAATCAAATTCCTTCGCATAGGTTTTAAACATATTGATTGGGAAAAATATGGGTTGAGCAGTGCCATTTGCGATAAAATTACCTTTTTGTTTTTCAAAATTCAAATAAGCCTTATGGTCTGTGGCCTTAATATAATAATCATTGGAGACAGAATCGTACAAATCAATATCCAGTGAAGAGGCTTTCATTTCATGATGTAAAAATTCATAATCTTGCGAGTGCATAGTGGCAATATCGTAGATAAAATCACCAGAACCTCTTACTCCTGACGATGACACTATCAATTGTCCATCTAATTGCGTTCCTTCATACATTTTGAATTTAGGTTTGGTATTATTTACATACATCTTATCTTCATAAGGCAACCAATGTGCTTTGGTATTGGCACAGACAACAGGCGGATATTCGGTTCCCGACATTTGTGCATCTATACGATAATTGTCAAAAGTGGCATTCATAGAATCCAAAAAGAACAACATGTGTTTACCTTCGGCATGCGATTGCAGATAATCCAATTTACCCGTACACCTCAAACCCTGATTGCTCAAATCTATTTTGCCGTCAAAACTGCCCCGACCTTGATAGGCAGGCATTTCTCCATTGGTATTATAAATGAAACCCAAAGAAAAATCAGGACGCACACGCAAGGGTCTTTCTATATCAGGAAAAATGCCACCCGAATACAAATAACCATCAAACAATAAGGAATCTGTATCAAAATCGTCCATATTTTTAATGGTAAATGTTGTTGTTTGGAAATAGAAACGTTCTTTATCGTAGGCTCCATTGTACACAAAATCATGATTATAATAAACCCTTCCTTTTGATTTGCTGTCAAAATACGGATAGCCCGGTATTGACAAGGTACTCGACTTATTGTTGGCTTGGTCTATATACAATGTTCCGGAAATATCCGACACATAACTCCGAACTTTTTCCAAAGGATATTCCCCCATAGCGTTTTGTCCTTTGGATTTGTCTTCTACAAAAAACATCAAGGAATCCACCACGGCAAAATCCATTGTAAACGATTCGTAATTAAATTTGCTGTTGGTTACCCAAAAATCGAACAACCCCACTTCAACCTTTCCGTGAAAAACAAAATCACGGTTTTGCTTCATCGTTATTTTCTTTTCTTTGGGCAAAACATTGACAATTTGCGAATCGCTGACAATAATCAAATCTATACCTTTTATATCCAAGTCGTTATTGATTAAACTAAATGTTGCATTGGTATGCCCTGCCCCTACCGTAGAACGGAATTGCAAAATATCATAATCTTTTTTCTTCAAATCGTTCAACAGATAGTTGCCCAGTCTCGGCAAATATTTTACCGTATGGTCATTGATATCATAATCGACAAAACCATATTCCACAAGTTGGAATATAAGACTTTGCACATCGGAACGGGAATATTTGAAATAAGCGGCTATTTCTTCAACAGTAGCCTCCCGTACACCTGTTGTCCTATAAAATTCATACAAAGTATAAAGCGGATTCACCTGATTCATACCCATAAATTGATATAGTCTGTCGGCAGAGAAATAAGAGACGGACTCTATCAAAGCATTCACATTTCCCATAGGACCGGGAATGGGACCGAATTCAACATTTTCTTCGTTCATTTTCCAATGCAAGGCATCAGCAAAAATATCCACCTGATGATACGAATCGAAGAATGGCATACGCATAGGACCTTCTTTGCCGCGAAAAAGCCACAACTCCCTGTTTTGCGGTGTATATTGCAATTCTATGGCTGAGTGAAAAATAGAATCGGTTTCCCGCCCTGTAGAATCTTTATCAACATACAATATTGTTCTACATGTCTTTGATGACAACTGCTTCGGTTTCAAAACAAAACTTGCTGATTTGGCAATCATCACCACTTTGTTTTCTCTTTTAAACCGCAATTCCGCCAAATTTGCCGCCTCTCCTTGTCCCATAAAGGTATTGCCCCGCATGTGAATACCTCCGCAATAATCAACTTCCGAACAGATATTGTTCACCTTAATGTTTTTATCATAACTTGTAAAACGCGGATAGGTAACTTTTTCTTCTGCCACTTCGGTGGACATGACCCTGTCTTCCAATTTACCCAATTGCGGCGATGTAAAATATTCGGGATTGTGATACAAGGCTTGTTCTATTTCTATATGCACAGACCTTAACAACACCTTGTAGCTGTCAAATGTGGCATAGACGTTTTCGCTCACGCCCGCTTTTTGCCAATCCACCATACCCTTTCCTCCGATAAAAACCATAGCGGTCGGGGAAAAATATCCCGAAGTGTTTTTTATCTGCAAACTGTCTTTCCCGTTGGAGGCCACCAAATCCAATTTAGGATAAACGATTTTGGGAATAGAATCAATGTCAAAATAAAAATGATCAACATTGGCGGTATACCAATGCAAACCCGAATATCTGTTGAGAATATTCTCATTCAAAACAGTATAATAGGCTTTCATCAGCATTATAAACTGATTGGAGTGATTTTTGACAATATATTCGATTGATTTAGCAAAATTTTGTTCACTCTTTTTGGATTGATTGCTTTCTATAACCAACTTGTATGTTTTGATAAATTCCGCCAAATGTGGTATCGGTCGCATTTTTGCTTTGAATATCTTATTGGCAAGGTCGATGAATAGCAAATGTTCATCATTAGACATCGCATCCCACATGGAGGGAAATATGGCGATAATTTGTTCGGACTGCTCTTTCTGGTCTTTGTTTACAGATGAATATATGTTTGTTATTTCCTCAACGGTCAAATTGGGATTTGCGGTTAATTGTGTTACATTTTGGGCAACACTCGCCACATATACAAACAAGCATAGCGATACAATGAACAATATCCTTTTCATATTCTTTCAACTTTGTCAATCAATTCAAAACTATATTTTACTTTTTTATCAGTCTGGCTGCCACCCATTCGTCTTTGATAGAATGAGATTGATACTCAATGCCATATTTTTCAGCCTCGGCTTTCAACAAATCCAAATCGGGGTGAAGATAAAAACCGCTCAAAAACAAAACAGCATTGCTTTTCATCGCTCGAGCATAACATTTCATATCCTTCAACAAAATATTACGATTAATATTTGCTATCACAATATCAAAATCCGTGTCTTTTATCAAAGAAGCATCACCATATTGCACAAGAATATTGTTGCAATCGTTTCTTTTGACATTGTCCACACAATTATTATATGCCCATTTGTCATTGTCTATCGCTAAAACCGAAGCGGCTTTTCGTTTTTGTGCCAAAATAGCCAGCACACCTGTTCCTGTTCCCATATCCAACACTTTTTTGCCGGCACAATCTTCTTTCAGCAAATAACTAATCAATTGGGCTGTAGTGGGATGATGAGCCGTACCAAAAGACATTTCCGGTTTAATAACAATATCAAATTCAACATCTTTTAGCGGTTCATGAAAAGGAGCACGAATATAACATTGACCATCTACAAGCACAGGCTGATAACTTTGTTCCCACAATGCATTCCAATTTTTTTCTTCCATTTGCTGATAGGTGAAAGAAAAATCAAAAGGAAAATCTTTGGCTCTTTGAGACAAGTCTTCAAATGATTGTTTATCAAACTGTTCCTGTTGTATATAGGCATTCAAGCCATCGGTATTTTCTTCAAAACTATCGCAACCCAAATCAGACAAAAGAGCAATGAGTATCTCATTGCCTTCTGTGGGTTCGCTAACCTGACATTTTATTTGTATATAAGCCATTTAATCGTTTTTTGTACAAGTTTCTGCCGCATTGACAATTTCGATAAAATCTTGAGCAGACAAAGAGGCTCCACCTATCAATCCGCCATCAACATCGGCACAGGAGAACAAATCCAAAGCATTTTTGGCATTGCAACTTCCACCGTAAAGAATATAGGTATTGTAGGCCATTTCGGTACCATATTTTTCTTCTATCAGTTTTCTGATAAAAGCATGCACTTCTTGTGCTTGTTGTGGAGTAGCGGTCAAACCTGTACCGATAGCCCAAATAGGTTCATAAGCAATGGTTATATTTTCAAACTGTTCTGCCGACAAATGAAACAAAGTGTTTTTTATTTGGTTTTCTATCACTTGTTTAAAATTGCCGTTTTCTCTATCGGCTAAACTTTCACCGCAGCAGAAAATTGGATTTATCTGATTGGCTAACAAAATATCTATTTTCTTTGCCAACTCCTCATCGGTTTCATGGAAATAGTTTCTTCTTTCAGAGTGTCCGACAATACAAAATTCCACATCTACCGATTTAAGCATAGCCGCACTGATTTCTCCGGTATAAGCCCCTTTTTCGGCATAGGCAACATTTTGAGCACCTACATAAAAGTTGCTTTCTTGAGCAATATCGGTGGCCATTTCAAGATACAAAGCAGGCGGACAGATTATAATTTCCGTTTCCAACCGCATATCTTCTATAGATTCTGCTATGGCTACCAACAAATCTTCTGCTTCGGAAAAAGTATTGTTCATTTTCCAATTACCTGCTACTATTTTATTTTTCATGATATTAATTTTTATTTGATTTACACTCTATTTTATACTATGAACAAGGTTTATAAAACAAATATCCTGCTCTTTTTATTTCTGCAAAGATAACATTTTTTTAAGATAAAGGCATTTATATAGGGATATTAAATATGAAAATGTACTATTATTGTTTATGTTATTTCCAAAAATCTAACAAATTCGTAATTGCCCGTTTAAAAAGTTTAGGTGCTTTAATACCAAGTACCAATTTTCCATTTTCATTCAATAAGAAACCAATTTGCACTTCCCCTATTCTTTCTTCTTTGCTACCATATAATACAACAGTGCGTACGATTTTGAATCTTTGATAGAATTTTTTCAAATACATTTTTTCAAAATCATCATAAGCATTAAGTTCTATAATTCCTTTTTTACGAAATTCATACTTTTTCCCCTCTATTGTTATGGCTTCGTTTTCTTTTATATCAAGCAAAACCAAATCAGGAATATGTATTATTTTATCTTTATCTCCTGCTTTGTAGGCATTTCTGTCTGCATATTTCTGCAACGGAATATATTCATCATTTGATGTCCTAAAATATCCCTTTTCACAACCTGCATGATTCTCAAACACCGAATAACTTTCAGTAAAGTTTTCTACAACAATATGAATAAAAATTGTTCCTAATTTTTCACCTTTCATATCATAATGCCAATAATCCTTTGGCAATGTTGCTTGAGGAACAGATATACCTTGCAATTCTATATGTAAACAATTCGCTATCTGAATAAACTTATTAGTCTTACCTACATGTCTTTGAGATAGGCCGTGTTGGGTAATCTCTATTGTTTTGGACCATCCAAGTTTCCTTAATACTGCCACAATTAGACTAATCGCACCAATATTAGGGTCATGGGCTAAAGAACCACCTTTATATAACCTTCCTGAAATCTGAATCTTTGTCGCAGTTTTCTTTATCAGAATAGAAACATTACCCTTTGGTGCCTTTCTCATATTATTTTTAAAATCAACTACTTCATCAATATTTTTAAAAGGTTTGAATTTCGTTTTATCTAACTGCTTTCCTAAAATCTCAACACCTAATGTACGTAAAAGTCGAGTACCGAAAATATATGTTTCTGTCGGTTCCTTTTTTTGCTCCACATGCAAATTGTAAAGCATTATTTTCTTTGTTTTTGGATAATAATTTTGAATAAAAACAAACTTTGAACCACGTTGATACACTCCAGTATTTCGACTTTCGCTATCATCAGTCTTAGTTTCTTCAATAGCATAAAGTGGAGTATCTGATACTTGGGGTTGCTCATTTTGATAATAAATCAAAAAGTCAGTAAAACTTGAGGAACCTGCAACCGTTTTTATGTAAATTTTATCTACTTTTGCACAAGTAAAACCTATTACTTGGTATGTAAAATTAAAACATTTCTTATTATCAAGCAAAGGTATAATTCTAATACTATCACCGAAAAAACCACATTTTTGTGCCTTGGCAAAATATGTAAAAATCATTTCAAGAACTTCTATTTTCGGACGTTCTTCTGTTAATATCCATAAATTTTTCTTGTTATTCATCATTTTTTCAAAATGTATAATTGTTCAAAAATGTGTTTTTTTGTTTTGGATAATCCGTTATTATTACTTTTAAATCGTGTATACTGAAATTGTTCCAGTTTTACCGAACCATACTTTGATAGCACATTCATAATTTCTTCTTGTGGCATTATTCCCTCTGAATTATAACTCAATATCAAAAATTTATACTTTGCATTTTCCGCCACAACATCTAAATCTCTTAATGCTGTTTTGGCATTACAAAATGTAGATTTTTTATTTTCATAATCTCTCATTCCCGAAATGCCTTTTATTGATGGATTATCATATTTTGCAATAGTTTCAATTAAATGATAATTAGGCAAATACTGTCGTTCGTTGTAGGGAGGATCTAAATATAAAATATCTGTATCAATAATATCTAGCAAATCTAAACTATTGGCATTATAAACTATATTTACCCTATTGTTGTTGTGAATTTTTATAGGTCTTAAAATCATCCTTTTTGTTGCACGCGGATCCCATTTTTTCTGAAATGCAGCATAAACACCTGCAACATTTGCATAAAACGATACCGTTTCTATTAAACAAGCCAATAGGATATAATATTCATTATCCAATAAAAAACCATCATGGTTCCATTGTTCTATTTGTTGCCTAATTGCATCTATCCGCATACCATTTCCATTACTAAAATACATACGCGGTTGAACTA
>JAFZUH010000172.1 GCA_017618435.1 Bacteroidales bacterium
AAAATATATAACAATTTGTTTTTATGGGAGTTTGTTTGTCCAACTGAGACAAAGCAAAGCCACTACAAGAAAATCGCACGACTTGCTTAAGCACTTCATGCGATACTTCTATACTATTTGTAGCGGGTTGTGAATATATCAGATTCACATTTAACATACTACTCCCAGTTTCCATCGGTTGTAGGTTCGGTAAGCGACCCCAAGATAATATCAGTTACATTATCTCTATAATCGAAATTCGGACCCAAAAATTGTTCTCTCAATCCGCTATATAATATTGAACCCATAAAAGCATCTCTTACTCTTGGGTCATCGTCCATATCTTTCAGATATTGTTCTTTTTTGGCGGAAACCTCATAAACATACACTTTGATACCTGAACGATTGATAGTATCGGCATCCATAGTAAATTTTTCACCTTTGGAGAATGGAATTATATCAAAAGTATTCAAATCGAAATTGGCAAACAACTCCGGTTTTGCCTTTGATATTTCTTCGCTTGCTTTCACCAAAATGGTATCACGGCTAATGATATGCAATTTCAAGGCTTCTGCTTCTGTTAAAGTATCTGGAACATTACCTTCTTTTTTTACAACTGTCATTGTACCATTGGTCCAAAAATCTCTCAATTGGTCAAAGTTTTTGGCATAAGAACCTTTTTCATTTTTGTAATAAGCCTGCATTTCACGAATGGTTTTCAATTTGTTAACCACTTCTGTTTTTCTTCCATCATAAATTTGGGTGAATTTTTGCGGACGCATAATTGATCTGTATATCAACAACGCAAAAACAATTATGGCAACTATTAAAACCACTTGAATGAGAATATAACCTGAACGTTTCATTTTTTTATTTATTTTGTTTATTTATTATCTTTTATTTCAAATACTTACAAAAAACAGAGTACCCTCTGTAACTTTTTATAATCTAATTTGCAAATATAACATTTTTTTTTATAGAATCCACAAAAGTATGATGGAAATTTTTTAGCAGACTATTTCAAAAAATTTATGTATCTTTGCTTTTTGTAAAATAATATGAAAATCATGAATAATATAGTCATTACCATCAATCGTGAATGTGGAAGCGGAGGCAAAGAAATAGCACAACGCTTGGGAGAAAAACTCGGTTTTAAAGTCTATGGACGGGAATTGTTGGAAACCATTGCCGACAAATACAATATATCCTTAGAAGAAATGGACCGCATAAAAGCCCAAAAGAGCAATTGGTGGAGCGATTTTTGCCGTTTTTACACACAATTCGGAGCAGCAAGTCAAATAGATACTTTAGCCCCCCGCCCTACTCCCCAATCGCTATACTATGCAGAAGAACAAATGCTCCGCGAATTGGCAGCAAAAGAAAATTGCATTGTTGTCGGACGGGCCGGCTTTCATATCTTTCGCAACAATCCAAACGCCTTGCACCTGATGATTACTGCTGACCGGAATGCCCGCTTTAACCGCATTAGTCAAAAAAAGAATATCAGCCTTGAAGAAGCCACAAAACTTGTGGAACGCATTGACAAAGAACGGGAAACATTCACGCAAACCATAGCCAATACATCACGATACGACACCCGTAACTACGATTTTGTACTCAATGTTACGGATATGCCTCTTGAAATGGTCGCAGAATTTCTCGCCAAAAACATCAGACATAAATTTCATTTATAGTTATTTCTTTTACCCTATAACTGAAAATATACACAAGCAGGCGGCTCGCCCGCCCGCTTGTACTTTTACATTTGTTGCTTTTGCAACTTTATGCGTTTCACTAAAACTACTATTACATAAACAAGAGCAAGCCCCGGTATAAGCAAAGAGCCTGTTATCCACAAAAACGATTTGATTTTGGGATTGGCATTTCTGATTTCATTAATCACCACAAATACCAAGGCACAAATGTTCAATAGTACTATCACATAAATCAGTATATTCAAAAAAATGTTTCCGATAATCAATTCCATAATTTCGTTTATTTTAAATTATTCTCATTGAAAAACTTTTTGCAAATATAACCCGTTGGCGGAATTAAAAATATAAAAAAATATAAAAAAAAATGCAAAAAAAGTTGCACATTTCACAGATTTTTAGTAATTTAGTAGTTGAAAAAACAAACACTAAAATATCGCTTATGTACAACTTTATTGCAAAGTACGGAAAAATTCTTGACATATGCAAGCATTTTTCAAAAAAAATTGTCAATGAGCATGGAAATATTCCACGCAGAGGGGTTGTTCCTCGTTTTTCTGACATCGAAGTAATTGCTTTGTCTATCACTGCCGAAGAAATGGGATTTGATAGTGAAAATCGTCTGTTTATAGAACTAAAAAATTATAAATCAGCATTTCAAAATTTAATCTCCCGTAGAGAATATAATGATAGACGGAAAAAAACAAAAGAACTTTGTGAACAAATTCGCAAACAGATAGCAAGCGAAATAGATAATAATGAAAGTTATTTTTGTATTGACTCCAAACCTATTGATGTTTGTCGTATAGCTCGAGCCAAGCGTTGTAAAATGGGAAAGAATAATTATGAAAAAGCTCCGGATTTTGGATATTGTTCTTCACAAAAGAAATACTATTATGGTTATAAATTACACGCATTGTGTGGTTTAAGTGGAGTTATACATTCCTATGACCTAACTAAAGCAAGTGTTCATGATTTGCATTATATAAAAGAAATACAACCCTTTTACCATGATTGTACTATTATTGGAGATAAGGGATATTTGAGTAAAACAGTGCAACTCAATCTCTTTGAATCTGCCAATATTCTTTTAGAGGTACCTTATCGTTTAAATCAAAAAGCCTATAAACCTGTATATAAACCATTTGCTCGAGCAAGAAAAAGAATTGAAACCTTATTTTCTCAATTGACAGACCAATTTATGATAATGAGAAATTATGCCAAACAAACTGAAGGATTATTTACTCGAATTGTTAGCAAAATCAGTGCTTTAACTATTGATCAATATATGAATTTTCTGAACAATAAACCTATTGGTAGATTAAAATATGCTCTTTTTTAATTCCGCCAACGGGTAAATATACAAAAAAATAACATATAAAGCAAGTGCTTGCCCGCCTGCTGAAAATAACCGCTATTTCAATTTTTTCAAAAACAAGACAAGCATAAAAAGTAAAACACAAATTATTGAGATGATTATAGTCAACAATGTTGTGTCACTTCTTATACTCTTGTCAAACAACAGTCCTGCAAAAACCAAAATAGGCAACACACAAGCAGGTATCATGACTATTCTTAACCGTTTTTTGTGCTGACTTATCTCAACTTTCACTTCAGTATGGTTTTTCTCTTTTTGTGATTCTTTTTTCCTTTTTATCAGATACTGAATTAGAGTAAAAAATATTAAACATATTACAGTAATAGTTGATATAGTGGATACAGGAGAATGGAAACTTTCTTTGATACCCAGTCCGCTAACAACATATAAAGCGATAAAAACAGGTAACCAACACAACAAAATTATACAATATATTTTCAATTGTTGCAACAATCGTGCTGCACTTGCCTTATACCCTCCATATATGATTATGCCCAATAAAAGCAAATGCACACTTATTAATACTATAATATTAGTTGTTTCCATATTGATAATTACAATTTTCTATTTCTATATTTCTTGTTCGCACGGCAGAAGCAACATCACATGCATAAGTAGCAGTTACCGCAACTAAACATCCTCCAATGACATAAGGATTTACAAAATATGCACAACTTGCCATTCCTGCCGTTAATGCAACAGAGGCTCTTGATACAGTTATTGTAAAGTTATTATTTGCCTCTCTCACGCACTCATCATAAGGACTTGCTTGTGGTAAAAATTGTGGTCCAAAAGCCAAAAAATAAGCCATTTCCAACACTGCATATTGTTGTTCAGCAGTTAAAGTTTCAAACGATGAATAATCTGAACATATCCCCGATATTACATTGTTTGCCTTTTGTTTTCTTGCATTTATACTTTCAATGGCAACATCATAAGTTACTTCCTCATATACAACTGGTTCTAGATCAAAAGCCATTCCACATGGGTCCATTTTGTGATTATAATAACTACAAAAAAGTTCATAATAATATAGACATGAATCCATTTGTTCTATTTGGGCAAAAGCTTCTATCATCTGTGCTAAATCTGATAAATATTGACCATCATCCTCTGTTAATTCACCTATACAACTAAACTCTTGCGATAATTCTTCTACCATATCTGTGATATATGGTTTCCGCGATAAGGCTATTATATCAACATTGGTTTCATATGTCAACTCCTCAACTATTCTTGCTGTTGCAGTATCTAATATTATAACATCATCATTAAGACTTTTTCTTGTTTTCTCTGTATTATCTTGTTTTACTAAATCTTC
>JAFZUH010000173.1 GCA_017618435.1 Bacteroidales bacterium
CGCCCCCTCGCCACATTGGAGAGGGGAGCATATAATGTTCAACACATATACTATCTATCTATATGGCAACCGTATTTTTTATCAACATTTTGTTCTCTTCCCCCAAAAAATGCTACCTTTGCAAAATAATAATAAAAAAATAAATTACAATGAAGAATTTATTCGTTTTATCAGTAATGGCAAGTCTATTGCTGCTTACGGCTTGCAAGAAAGACAAGACAAAAGAGGATTCAAAAGACAACAATGGCGAAAATCCGACACCTGCCGCTACTTTGGTTATCAATACGGGTATCGCCTGTATAGATGCCTTGGCCAACGATATGATAAAGGTGCAGGGCGGCACATTTGAGATGGGCAGTGATGGTAGTGAGTTTGACCAAGAAAAACCTCAACATAAGATAACACTTTCGGATTTTTATATCTGCAAATATGAAGTTACACAGGAGTTGTGGCAGGCTGTAATGGAAAGTGTTCCCACGGCCTATGGCGGTTGGACAGACCAAATTGGCAAGGGTGATAAATATCCTGCTTATCGTATTACTTGGAATGATTGCGATACCTTTATACAAAGATTGAATGCCAAGACGGGCTTGAAATTCCGATTGCCGACTGAGGCAGAATGGGAATATGCTGCAAGGGGCGGCAACAAGAGCAAAGGCTATACTTTTGCAGGGGGAGATACGTTGGAAAATGTTGCATGGTGCTATTGGAACAGCAATAATACACCTCATATCGTTATGCAGAAGCAGGCTAATGAATTAGGTTTGTATGATATGACAGGCAATGTTGGAGAGTGGTGCAGTGATTGGTATGAAAGTGATTATTACACAAAAAGTGAAGGTGCAACTAATCCTACGGGACCAGCCATAGGAACAGAACGTGTGTGTCGGGGAGGAACATTTAAAGCGGTTTCTACTTTTTCTCGGGTGTGGAGTAGGGATGCTGAACCTCCAACAGAAGCGTATCAAACTTTAGGTTTCCGTATAGTGCTTGTCCCTTAAGATTATCAATATCTAAATTCAACCAATAAAAGCAATGTTTGCACTAAAAGTTAAATAAAAAGGGCAAATGCCTTTTTGCGGTAGCATTTTGTCTTGTTTGGTGTGTTAAAAAATAGTACTTTTGCAAAATTTTGAAATTTATGGCAGGCAATAGTTTTGGTGATTTGTTTAGAATAACTTCGTTTGGCGAGTCGCATGGACAGTGCATAGGCGGAGTTATAGACGGTTGTCCTGCCGGTATAACTGTAGATTTTGAGGCAATAGACCTTGTTTTGAAACAAAGACAAATATTTGCCAAACGTCAAGAACCCAATAAAATAGAGTGGCTGTCCGGATTGTTGGACGGAAAGACAACAGGTATGCCTATTGCTTTTGTCATTCCCAATACAAATACCAATGCAGCAGATTATACCCAAGATGCCCTATTGTTGAAGCCTTCGCATGCCAATTATGTGTATTGGAAAAAATACGGTGTATTTGACCAGAATGGTTCGGGGCGGGCGTCCGGTCGGGAAACCGTAGTCAGAGTGGTGGCAGGTTGCATCGCCAAACAATATCTGTTATCACAAAATATTGATATAAAATCATATACAATTCAAATCGGGGAGGCGGAATTTTTGGGTTTTCCAAATGTGGAAGGTAATGCCGAAAATAATATTTTGCACTGTCCCGATGCCGCAGTTGCCGAAAATATGCTTGATATATTGGAAAAATGCCGCCAAAACGGGGATACCGTTGGTTGTAAAATCGGTTGTGTGGTTAAAAAATTGCCGTTAGGGTTAGGAGAGCCTGTTTTTGATAAATTGTCCGCCGATTTGGCAAAAGTATGTATGAGTATCAATGCGGCCAAAGCCTTTGAATATGGTATTGGCTATCGTGCTGCTGAAATGTATGGCAGTCAATGCAATGACTTGTATAATAGTGATTTTACTACAAAAACAAATCATAACGGAGGTATTTTGGCAGGTTTGTCCAACGGTGAGATGTTGTATTTTACAGTTGTTTTTAAACCTATACCTACTTTGATGAGAAATCAGGAAACTGTGGATATATATGGGAATACGGCTGTTTTTAAGGCTTGCGGAAGACACGATGTGTGTGTGTCGCCTAAGGTTTTATCGGTTGTAGAAGCCATGACTGCTATTTGTTTAACCAACCATTTGTTGAAATTTAAAGCCTATCAAGATGACAGTAGAAGAAGTTGAAAATCAGATTATTGAAGAGTTTTCCTATTTTGAAGACTGGACGGATAAATATAATTATATCATTGAATTGGGTAAATCTTTGCCTACAATTGATGAAGAATACAGACAAGACAAATATTTGATAACAGGTTGTCAGTCAAATGTATGGTTGCAAACCGATTTTAAAGACGGCAAATTGTATTTCAAGGCCGATAGCGATGCCATTATTACCAAAGGTATGATATATTTGTTGATTAGAGTGTTGTCAGAGAGAACACCTCAAGAAATACTTGATGCCAATCTTGATTTTTTAGATACCATAGGTTTGAAAAGTCATTTGTCGCCCACGCGAAGCAATGGCTTGTTGTCAATGATAAAACAAATGAAAGTTTATGCGTTAGCCTATCAGAACAAATAGCCATGGATGTAAATAATTTGTCAGCGGAACAACAAGCCATAGTTGAGGTGTTGAAAGGAGTGTATGACCCTGAAATACCTGTAAATATTTGGGATATGGGTTTTATCTACGATATTGTCGTTGATAATCAATTGGTTTATATTCTTATGACCTTGACGGCTCCCAATTGTCCCGTAGCGGAAACCTTGCCTATAGAGGTGGAAGATAGGGTGAAACAACTGCCTTTTGTAAAAGATGTGGCAGTAGATATTACCTTTGACCCGATTTGGACAATGGACAATATGAGTGAAGCCGCCAAATTGGAATTGGGCTTTTTGTAAGAATCTTGAATATTTTTAGGACTCTAATACTGATTTTCTCGAAAAAAATATGTATCTTTGCAAGTTTTAATGTTTTATGTTAAATATTTGACTAACAATGAGTAAAAAAATCTTGATATTGATTTCAGTCATTATGATGTTGTTTTCTGTGTCTTATGCGAGAGAAAATCAAGGTTTGGCATGTCAAGACAAAGGTAAAAAGACCGCTACTCAAAAACGTCATTCAAAACGATACAAAACAAAAGAAGAAAAGTTGGCTGCCGCCAAACGGTATTATGAACAAGGTGCTTATTTGAGTGCCGCTCAATTGTTCGAAGAATTGTTTCCCTTGTATGTTGCAGATCCTGAAGGTGATACTATATTGTTCTTATTTGCGGACAGTTATCTCAAAAACAGAGATTTTTTGATGGCTGCCTATCATTTTAAAGATTATGTCCGCAGGTATCCTTTAAGTCCCAACGTAGAACAGGCAAGTTTTTTGGCTGCCAAATGCTATTTTTTGAATTCTCCGGATTATAATGTTGATCAAACCGATTCCAAAATGGCTATAGAAAGTTTGCAATTGTTTATAAACACTTATCCTAATGGACAGTATGTGGAGCAAAGTAATGCAATGATAGA
>JAFZUH010000174.1 GCA_017618435.1 Bacteroidales bacterium
GGTAGCGGAGTGTTTACTGCATACAAAGACGGTTTTCTTTATATGAAAGCAGAATATAAAAATAGTGTGATAGATGGAAATGCAACATATTATCTTCCCAGTGGAGAAATAGACAAAATATTGACCTATAAAAATGGAAAGATAATTAATGAAAATAATGAATAAAACAGAAAAACAGACAATTATGGATTATACAGTACAAGATAATTTTGAATTTACAACACTAAAAGAGATTATTATCCAATTGTTGCAAAATACAGGTTATTTGGTTGATTTGAACACTACCGGTATTGCAACAGGTTTTGATAAGGTAGATGCCATCACAAGAGGTTTCCAATCTGATGAATTGTGTGTTATCGCCTCCAAACCCGGCAACGGGAAAACAGCGTTTTTGCTTTCTCTTTTGTTTAACATTGCCTCCAAATCGGGAAAAACAGTGGGCGTGTTTTCGCCTGAACGTTCGGCAACCAAAATGTTTTACCGAATGATAGAAAGCGAAACTCGCCAATCGGTGAAAAAGATTATGACACATGATTTGAAAGATTCTGAAAAAGAACAAATTAACGCAATACTATATGGCTTGTCAAAAGCGGAAATATTTGTTGATGATTCTACCATATTGAGAAAAGACGATTTTAACAAACGTTGCAAACAACTGCGAAACAAATATGGTGCAGATATTATTTTTGTAGATGGTTTTGAGTTGTTTTCTTGCGGAAATATTACAGATGTAGAACCCAATTTAGATGACCGCAAAACCATGCTTCAAGATATAAAGGATATGGCACACGAATTGGATATTCCATTTGTGGTTTTTTCCCATCTGACCAATTCCTACAAAATGCAGGAAGCGGAAAATACTTTGGCTATGACAAGTTGTGTTGATGATTACATTTCTCAAATTGCCGATACGGTTTGTCTGGTGCATAGGCACATGACAGGTGATAAGGCTGATTTTATCATTATCAAACATCAAAATATCCAACAACCGGAACAAATCTCATTGAAATTTATTGAAGCCATAGACAAATTTGTCGATTTATAGGTTGTTTGAGGCTGTAATGTAACCCATTTCAAATGAAGTTGTCAGCAGTTATAATTACAAAAAACGAAGAACGGAATATCCGCCGATGTCTTGAGTCGTTGCAAGATATAGCAGATGAAATTGTTGTTGTTGATTCTTTCTCCACAGATGCAACCGGACAGATTTGTGCAGAATATGGCGTAAAGTTTGTACAAAAGCAGTGGGCGGGCTATTCCCAACAAAAAAATTGGGCGAATAAACTTGCCGCTAACGATTGGATTTTCAGTATTGATGCAGATGAGGCGATTTCTGCGGAATTGAAAAATGCTGTCTTGGAAATAAAAAAACAAAACATTACTGAAGACAATGTTTTTAGTATGAACCGTTTGACAAACTATTGCGGCAAATGGATTGCACATTGCGGTTGGTATCCGGACAGTAAAATCCGTATTTGGAACCGTCATGTAGGGGAGTGGCAAGGCGAAATTCACGAAACAATAAGTTTTTCAACAAAAACAAAAGAGTTGCATCTCAATGGGGATTTGCTGCATTATTCCTTTGCTTCGCCAAAAGATTTTGAAAATCAGATGTTTAAATTTGCGGAAATGCGTGGGCATGATTATTTTCAAAAAGGAAAGAAATATGCAAATTTTTATATCATTTTTTCCCCGATATTTAGTTTTATTCAGCGGTATTGTTTCCAGTTAGGTTTTCTTGACGGGGCTGAGGGTTTGCATATTTGTTATATTGCAGCAAAGGCAACAAAATTGAAATACAAAACACTTAAAAAACTGCAAAATTGTAACTTATGATTGATTTTGAGAAATATAAACAATCGGCAAGGAAAGACTGTTGTTTTTCAATTATCATTCCATCGTGGAATAATTTGAAATATTTGGAATTGTGTGTCAATAGTCTTCGCAAAAATTCTGCCTATCCGCATCAGATAATTATTGCTGTAAACGAAGGTCTTGACGGAACTCTCGAGTGGGTGGAAGCACAGGGATTGGATTATATTTATGCCAAGAAAAACATAGGCATTTGCTATGCCTTGAATGCTTGTCGTAGTCTCATTGATACGCAATTTGTTTTTTATGCCAATGATGATATGTATTTTTTGCCCAATTGGGACAAGCCTATTTTGGAAAAAATAAATGAACTAACAGAAAACCAGCAGTATAAAAGTAAATATTATATGATTTCCAGCACGCTTGTCGAACCTTCTGGAAACAATCCGAGTGTAGTGGTGAAAGATTTTGGTCATGATATAGAAACTTTTAGAGAAGCCGATTTGTTAAAGGAATACAGCAATTTGCAGCGCAACGATTGGAGTGGAAGCACTTGGCCACCCAATGTTATGCCTTTGGATTGTTGGGACCTTGTCGGGGGAATGAGTATAGAGTTTTCTCCCGGTATGTATTCCGACCCGGATATTTCCCGCAAATTGTGGGCTGTTGGGGTACGCGATTTTATTGGTGTAGGCAATAGTCTTGTCTATCATTTCGGCTGCAAATCAACAGGGAGAATCAAGAAAAACAAAGGCAAAAACATGTTTGTACTCAAATGGGGGATAAGTGCACATACCTTTATGAAACATTATCTTAGACAAGGAAATACAAAATTTACCTCAATAGATGAAAGTAGGTTGCCTAAACCTAACAATATCAAACAATTGATAAAAAGAATAGTGGCGTGTTTGAAAAAACAATAAGCCGATTGTTTTTAGTGTTCTTTTTCTTTTTTGATTGTTGTTTCTTGGCTGATTCTACGGAATTTGATAGGTGTTACACCCATTTCTTTTTTGAATGCTGCGTGAAAAACCTGTCGGTTTTTGTATCCGCACATTTCTCCTATTGCCTCAATTTTATGGTTAAAGTATTGTTTGTCTGTAAGTAGTTTGATTGATTCTTTTATTCTGTATTGGTTTAATAAAGTCGGGAAATTGATGTGCAAATGGGTATTGATAATATGTGAAAGTGTGGCTTTGTTGGTGCCGATTTGCTTGGATAAATTGTCTATATTCAAATCGGGATTTAAATAAACATGTTTTTCTTCAAGCATTTCTTGTAATTGTTTTAATATTTTTTGTTCTTTTTCATCTTTTACAGACGAAGAAACAATTTCTATGGTAGGAACCAATTCAATAGGAGCAATGTTTTCATCTAGATTTTTTCGTAATAGTTTTCGATAGGTGATTTTGGCTTTTATATACAGAATGATAAAAACAACGGTTGAAATGACAAAAAATGCCAATACAATATAATAGATTGTCATATAATTATAGATATAATAAAAAAAATACAAATATACAAAATATTTTTTATATGAAAAATTATTGGTCTTTTAAAAAAAAACGGCTTGGACAGATGTTTAATATTTTGAAAATCAAATTATTTTCAGGTGGTTGTGAAAATATTGACAATTTATGATGAAAAATATGACAATTGCATGGCAATGAAGACATTTTTGAAAAAAATAAAAGCATATCTTTGCTCCGTTTGAAATAAAAAATATGTAATATGATATTAGCGTGCAAAAAAGTACAGGTTTTATTCTTGGCTTCCTTATTGGGAGCAGTAAATTTTGTCTATGCTCAAACAGATGAGCAGGTGCCTGCCGAAAAAACGAAAAAAGAACAGCGTGCCGAAAAAAATCGGGAAAATTGGCAGAAATTTAAGGAAAAAGTATCTTTGAACGGTTGGGTGGATTTTCAATATGCTTACAACTATCAAGATTTGAATGACGGGAAAAACGATCAATCGAATGTTTTCCAAATCCGTAGAGCAAGGTTAGATGTAAAAGGCAACTTAACGCCCAAAATATCATTTAGATTGCAGGGAGATTTTGCCAATACGCCAAAATTGATAGATGCTTTTGCAAAGGTGAAATTTTGTAAGTATATAGCCGTACAAGCCGGACAATTTAAAATACCGTTCAGTATAGAAAATACCTATTCGCCATTGAATCTGGAATTTGCCGATAATGCTCAAGTGGTTAGTGCTTTGTCGGGCTATTCTGATGTTACGGGTATTTCTTCATACGCCAACGGTAGAGAAATTGGGGTGATGTTGTCAGGAACATTGGCGGAATATACAAGAAATGAAGAGAAAATTCCTATCTTGGAATATAGTATCGGTGTTTTCGGCGGGAACGGCATAAATGTAAAAAAAGACAATATGGCCAAAGATGTTTCCGGACGCTTGGATTTTCACCCCTTCCTCAAAGATTTTGTTTTGTCGGCTTCTGCCTATTTAGGTACTTATACCATGCAAAATGCCGATGGCAGATATGGCAAAAGAAATCGTTTTGCAATAGGAGCGGAATACAAAAACAAAAATTTAACTGTTCGTAGTGAATACATTTGGGGAACAACAGGTTTTTACGATACCACACTTGCTTCTCTTTATTATATGGAAACAAGAGGTATATATTTGACGGCAGGCTATTGGTTCCATTTTGGCTGGGGAAAAAATTCGCCCGTACAACAAAAATTAAGACCCGTGCTCCGTGTTGATTTTTATCAGAAAGATATAGATGCCAAAAGAAATTCGATATATTATTCTGCCGGTGTGGATTGGTGGCCTGAAAAACACTTGAGATTGCAGGTGAATTATGTACTCAAACAGCAACAACAATACAAGGCTTTGGGACATAGTCTTGTAACCATGCTGTCTGTGAAGTTTTAAATGTAATTAAATAGCGATATAAAAGAATGCAAACACACAAAGGGTGTCCGATAGGACACCCTTTGTGTGTTATGTTGCAATAATTTAATATGTCTGTTTGCCATTCTACCAAATCTCAGGGAAGTATAATGCGTTTTCTTTCGCCTCTTTTTCCAATTATGAAAGTAAAATTCAAGTTGGAAAGTTATAAAACTTAGTGGAAAAATATCCAACTGCCTAAATATTAAAATAAAATAGTATTTTTGTATTCCAAATTACATTAAAAAAGTAGGTAGATGGTGAAACTAAAATTCTTTTTTATCTTTTTGGTGTTGGCTTGCTTGTTCGCTTGTCAATACAATACACATGACATAAGTTATCACATAACAAGAGATACATTGGTGAATGTGCCGCCTTATGCACAAAAGGGGTTTTATGAAGATGACAGTGGCATTTATTTCTATTGCAAGCCGATACAATATGATTCTTTATGTGTGTATAAGATTGGTGAAAATGAAACATTTAATTTTTATAACTATTTAAAGATTCCGTCTGTTTTTGCCGATTCTGTTGATTGTAACCATGAGGTGTCCCAATGGATATAGATCAATTTAGACACAATAATTGCATTGGGTACTCAAACTCTCAATTTCTTGGATATGAAAAACGATACCGTTTTTCATACTTTTCCATTGGAAGGAGACGGCTATGTTTTAGATGCTTTGTGTATGAATAGTTTGCAATGGAACAAAAACAGGCGAACCTTACCTTTGCGTTATGTAAATTATGGCAACATGAAAGAACGAACGTATAATGGTGATGTTGAAATGGTTGCAGAATATTCTCTTGAAAAGGGCTTGCAGCCCATTGCCCCTAAATATCCTTTTGAAATAAGCGATTCTTATCTGAAAGATTATACTTTTTTGCCCCCGTGTCTTGTCATGCTTGCTCCTCATGCAGATATGTTTGTCTATGCTTTTTCAACTTCCTCTTTATTAGTTTGTTATGATACAAAAAACAATAAAGTGGATTCATTTTATCTAAACAACGAAAACTACAAACCTTTGCCTCAATTGGATACAATAGGGATGACACAAATTTCACGCCCCAATTTTATTGGGCGGCAATCTTTGGTAAATTTTTATTATACCGATTTGCTGTACGATGCCTATAAGGATATTTATTATCGTTTTTTCAAAAAAGACATGCCCTTAAAAAATGAAAAAGGATTTTTCAACACATGGGACGATGTTATCTATGGGGTTACATTGATAGACAATAAATTTAATATCATTGGCGATGTTTGTTTCCAACCTAAAGAATACCGACAAACTAATTTTGTAACATCAAAAGGACTTTATAGTGCATCGCAAAAAAATGGTAAAACAATAATCTACAAACTGAATTTTGACTATAAATAAAAGTGTCCGATATTTTTCGGTTCCAAGTCAGTTGTATAAATCATATTGTTTTTTGTGGCCTATTTCAGCCTCCTGACCACGTTTTTATACGTCCTTACAAAAAATATGTTTCCCCCGTTGTAGCTATGTTTATCAGGTACATCATACTTAATATGATTCCATTTCTTATTTATTAGAAATGGAACACCATATATTGGATAATAAACGTTACCGCACCTGCCAAATAGCCGACAAGTACCAACCAAGATATTTTTTTGAGATACCAGATGAAATCGATTTTTTCCAATCCCATAGCGGCTACACCTGCAGCAGAACCTATAATCAAAAGGCTGCCGCCAGTTCCTGCACAATAGGCTAAAAACTCCCAAAAATAGTGGTTCATTTCAAAGTTGTACATACCCATAACACCGGCTACCAATGGCACATTATCCACAATAGACGATAGCACACCGATTATTCCGCTGATAAGGAAATATTTGCTGTTGTCCGCCAAATTGATATTGTCCAACGATTGGGACAATAACGTTAAATGTCCGCAAACCTGCAATGCGGCTACAGCCAACAAAATACCCAAGAAAAACAAAATACTTGGCGTATCTATTTTGCGTATAATGGTAGAAACTTTGAAATGTTCGGTTTCATCGTCATCTTCTTGTACATATTTGGTGTTCAACAGTTCGGTTATTACCCACAAAATGCCCAAGGCACCCAACATACCTACGTATGGTGGCAAATGGGTGAGTGTTTTGAAAACAGGGACACTAAGCAATAAGCCTATACCTAATATTAATATGAAGAAACTTACTCTTCTGGGCATTGTGAGTTCTTCCACTTGTATCATTATTGTTCCCGAAGGTCGCGAGAAGTGTCCTTTGGTTATGAAAGTCAATATAATAAGCGGAACCACCAAAGAAATTAAACTTGCCATGAATGTTTTGAGAATAATATTTCCTGCACTCACTTGTCCGCCGACCCACAACATAATAGTTGTAACATCACCAATTGGAGACCATGCACCACCTGCATTGGCAGCAATGACAATGACCGAGGCAAACAACCAGCGGTCTTCTTTTTCTGCCACCAGTTTTCTCAATAGCGTAACCATAACAATGGTTGTGGTCATATTGTCCAATACCGCGGACATAAAGAAAGCCAAAATACTCAATATCCAGATAAATTTTACTTTGGAAGTGGTACGTATTTTGTCGGTAATAATTTTAAAACCCCCGTAAGTATCAATAAGTTCAACAATGGTCATCGCTCCCAGAAGGAAAAACAATATTTCGGAAATTTCTCCCAAATGGTGCAACAATTCGCTTTTGGTAACCTGTGTTACAAAATTTCCGTCAGCATTGTATTTGGCAAACAATTCGGGCAAAATCGCCCCGTCTTTGCCTATAATTAATAGTGTCCATAACAGAACACCCAACAACAAGGCGGTGGCCGATTTGTTGATTTTTAACGGATGTTCCAGTGCTATAATACAATAGCCGATAATAAAGACAATAAGAATAATAAAAAAAGTTGAATTCATTGATGTTTATTTTTTTAGATTCATTTGCCTGCAAAAGTATAAAAAAATGTAATGTACATCTATCTTTTTTGGGAAAAAATTATTGTAATATAAAGAAAATTAGACGAATAAGATAAAAAAATATCCAATGTAAAAATAATTTGACAAGCATTGGTATTGTTAAGAAAAAAAGTTTATCTTTGCCAAATTGTTAAATTGGGGTTTTGTTTTTTTTAAAAGATTAGAAATAAAGATATTATAA
>JAFZUH010000175.1 GCA_017618435.1 Bacteroidales bacterium
AGTCCATCTGTATATATAAATAATGAATTGCCAAGTTTTATATTCGTTTCCTGCATTTCGTATATCACATCATCGAATACACACAAGGGCAAGTGAGGATTACATTCCATGCTTTCCATTTTACCGTTTTTGTTTTCCACAATAAATGGACATTCGTGTCCTGCATCGCAATAGCGTAGTCGTCCTGTTGGCAGGTCGAGCACCCCGATAAAGAAGGTTAAGAACATATTCGACTTGTTGCCATCGCAGGCTGTTTCGTTCATGGTTTGCATGATGTGTGCCGGATTGCTCTCATGTGCCGATGCTGCTCGAAACAATGTGTGAGACACACCCATCACCATTGCACTTGCCGCCCCTTTACCACTGACATCACCTATACAGAAAAATAGTTTCTCATCACGAATGAAATAGTCAAACAAATCGCCTCCCACCTCGCGTGCAGGGGCTAAAAAACCGCAAATCTCCATTTTCCACTCGCCACTTTCGGCAGTATATTCTTTTTGAGGCAACATACTTTGCTGTATCTCGTTAGCGACCTTTAGTTCTCCATTGATACGATTTTTCTCGGCACTTACTTCTTGCAAGCGTTTTAGATGACGAGAAGATCGCCACACAATGAATCCTATCAGTAGCAATCCCGCTATTGCCAGCAGTAGTAGAAATAACCTCACATTACGTAGATGACCAAATATCTCTTTATCATTAAGAAGATTGATTAGTAGCCAATTGGCTTTTCCTCCCATAGGCTGAAAAAACAGATGAAATTTATTGTTATTTTCGTCATTCAACGTTAGGTAGCCCTTATGGTCTTTATGTTTTTTCAGTTGTTCCATGGCAGTCTTGAAAGTTGCGTTATTCTTGCCAACGAGCAGATGTCCTTCTGCCGTAACAAGAAAACGCTGTGTAGTATTGTATAGCTTTGACTTTTCTACCATATCTTCCAACCAGTCAAGAGATATATCGGCATATACAACACCTACCACATTCTTATTAGTGTCGTATATAGGTACACTATATGTGGTAATTAAGGTTTTGGCTCCATCAGTATCTATGTAAGGTTCGCTCCAGTGGGCTATACCTTCTGTAAAGGGAATGCGAAAATATTCATCTTGTGTATAATCATCGTCCTCCAAGCCAAGTTGTAACGATAAAATAGAGTCCCTTCCTCTGCTTACAGCATAAGGTTCAAAATAGAGTCCTTTTTCGGTATAATAATTTGGTACAAACTCCATGCCGCTTCCAAGAAATGAAGGGTTATGCTCTACCATTTGTCGGGCAATGTCGTACATTCTATCGGGGTTATCAAGACCATCGCTTACCACCCATGCCATATTGTCTACAGTAACCTCCACTTGTGCCAATTTGTTGCGTATGTTGAGGTGAATAGCGTCCATTTCACGGTTTACCAGACGTTCTGTAGTGTTTTTGATGATATTTTGTGCCGAATAGTACATCACTGCAGTTGTAACTTCCAACAACAAGGCGGCTATCACTATAATGGTTAGGTTTGTGTTAGTTCGCAACAGATGCAATCCCCGCTTTAAAATATTATCTTTATTATTATCAGTTTTTTTCAAGATTGTTTCACCCATAATAATTTATTTTACAAACAAACGGTGCTTTTTAGGCAGGCTTTGTTTATTCATCATTTCAGCCATTTTTGGTGAACAGAATAAAAACCTATTGCTTGACAGCCAAATGACAAATGCAAAGATACTGATATTTTTTCAAATATCCAAAATTTTCTCCTTATTTTCATAGATGTTTTGTATTTTACTGATATTGTATATTCTACATTTTACATTTCACTATATAAATATAGTATTTAGGTCATAGTAATAGACAAAAATCTATTGAAAATCAATTTTATAAAAAGGAATCTTCTTTTGTTTTGACTTTTAAAAAGAAGAGATTTGCTTGATATAAGATATGCACAAGGGTTCCGTTGTAAAATACCAAGTACGGATAAAAACCCGAACCGCAGAATAAACTATTGTAAAAACTGACAAAGCAAACAACACGATATTGTTTTTTTGTTATAATAAGAGGCAAAAAATATCGTTATATATTTATTGTATAACCAATAAAAATTTTTTTATGAATAAAAGAATAGTACTTTTTAGTTTATTGTTAATGACGATAACAGCACGGGCAATACCATTGAGTGAAATATCGATAAGAGACCCGTTTATATTGGTGGACCATAAAACACAAACCTATTATTTATATTGTTCTTCTTCGGTGGAAAAGAATGGTAAGCATTTGGGAGGTGTTGCCGTCTATAAAAGCAAAGACTTGAAAGATTGGACAGATAAAAAACAGGTGTTTGTCGTTCCTGAAGACAATTGGATAACAGGTTTGGTATGGGCTCCTGAAGTTCATTATTACAAAGGAAAATATTATCTTTTTGCAACCCTCAATTGCGATATAGAGTGGAAAAAACAAAAACCGGGTTGGACACCCTATTATTATCGTGGCACACAAATTTTTTATGCCGATAGTCCAGAAGGACCTTTTAAAGCCTTTGGCAATATGCCTCATACGCCGATAGACAAAATGTGTTTGGACGGAACTTTGTACGTAGAAAACAATGTGCCTTATATGGTGTATTGTCACGAATGGGTACAAGCCATTGACGGAGAAATGCATTTGCAACAATTGTCAAAAGATTTGTCAAAACCTGTATCAAATCCTATAAAACTATTTTGTGCATCATCTGCACCTTGGTCTACGGGACTTGTGTGGGGTGATTCTATGCCAAGATTTTATGTAACAGACGGTTGTTTTATGTATAAAACAAAAACAAACAAGTTGTTGATGATATGGTCAAGTTTTATGGACGGCAACTATGCTATTGGTATTGCCGAATCTGTTACGGGCAGAATAGTGGGACCATGGAGACAACAACCCCAACCTTTGTTTAACAAAGACGGCGGACATGGTATGATATTTCGTGCATTAGACGGTAAGATATACCTTGTTTTTCATCAACCCAATAGTCCCACAGGCAAGGAACGAGCCCGTCTGTTTGAGTTGGAAGATTCAGGTGAAACCTTGGTGTTGAAACAATAATCCGCGTTCAAAAAAAGACAAAAAAATAGACACTCTGCTTTTTTGTTTGTGGAGATATTTTTTAAAACATTGTAAATAGTATAGGCATAATATGCAAAATTATACCCAAGATTATTTTTCTTATCATAGAAGGGAAACAATAGAGGTAAAAGTTGGTGATATTGGCATTGGCGGACAGAATCCCATTCGCATTCAATCAATGACCAACGTCAATACAATGGATACGCAACATTGTGTTGAACAATCTGTCAGAATGATAGAAAGCGGTTGCGAAATGATAAGAATTACGGCTCCCGGCATAGCCGAAGCCAATAATTTGAAAGAAATAAAAAAGCAATTGCGGCAACAAGGTTATCATGTGCCTCTCATTGCGGATGTGCATTTTAATCCCAAAGTGGCAGAAGTGGCTGCCGAAATAGTGGAAAAAGTACGTATAAATCCCGGCAATTATGCAGACAAAAAACAGTTCAAACAACTGTATTTTAGCGATACGGAATATCAACAGGAGCAAGAACGTATAGCCGAACGCTTGTATCCTTTGTTGAAAATATGCAAAACCAATGGCACGGCTATTCGTATAGGTACCAATCATGGTTCATTGTCCGATAGAATACTCAGCCGCTATGGCAATACTCCGCAAGGTATGGCTGTTTCGGCTATGGAATATGTTAGTATTTGTAATAGTTTCGGCTTCCATCAGTTGGTTTTGTCCATGAAAGCCAGCGATGTGCGTATTATGGTACAATCGGTGAGATATTTGGTAAGTATGCTCAATGAAAAACAATGGCATTATCCTATTCATTTGGGGGTAACAGAAGCAGGAAACGGAGAATATGGTCGGATAAAATCTGCGGCAGGCATAGGAGCCTTGCTCAACGATGGTATTGGCGACACTATTCGCGTGTCTTTGACGGAAAAGCCTGAAAATGAACTCGGTTTTGCCGATATTCTTGCCCATTTGAACGATAAAACACAACAAAAACCGATTGAAAACAATCAGCAAATAACATACAATCCCTATAATTATCAAAAAAGAGAAACGATAAATATCGGAAAAATAGGCGGACATGCCCGACCTATTGTCGTTTCTGATTATGCTCTTAAATCTCAAGAAGATGTTACAGCACAAGAATTGGCAAGCGTTTTAATCGTAAATATATCAGAGAATGAGTCTGTTATATCTGTTCGGAAACTTGTTCAAAGCAGACAACAGCAACCTATCGTGTTAAAAAGAGCATATACACAAGCCAATTGGCAAGAATTTATGGCTCAGGCAACCGCCGATATTGCTACGCTCGGTGTTGATGGTTTGTTAGATGGCGTTTTGATAAGTAATCCTCATTTCTCTGCTGAAAAAATCTATCATTTGTCTTTACAAATTTTGCAGGCATGCGGATTGCGATACAGTAGGGCAGAGTTTATTTCCTGTCCTTCTTGTGGAAGAACACAATACGATATTGAGCGTGTTGCTATGGAAGTGCAACAAAAAACCTCACATCTTCAAGGTCTTAAAATCGGCATTATGGGTTGTATTGTCAATGGTCCCGGTGAGATGGCCGATGCCGACTATGGTGTCGTGGGCAGTGGAAAACAAAAGGTTTGCCTATATAAAGGGCAACAACAAGTTGCCCGCAATATTCCCCAAGAAAAAGCGTGTCAGGCACTTATTGACCTCATCAAGCAACACGGGGATTGGAAAGAAAAATAATAATTTGTTTGTTGAATCCATATCCCATTGCTGATATTTTTTGAAAAAATGTATCTTTGCAAATTGAAATCTCATAATAGTAATTATATAAAGTTTAAACCAGAAATAATTGAATGAAGTAAAATAATTAACATAGTATAAATCATAGCGTTTGCTGTCTGTTCGGTATCATTCTGAAACGTGAG
>JAFZUH010000176.1 GCA_017618435.1 Bacteroidales bacterium
AACACCAGCCTCAAATGGAATCATTTGCTTGCCTTTGTTCTGATAGTGTTGGCCGTTTACTTTGTCTTTAAAGACTAAACTTTGATGAAGAAATATGTTGTTGCAATGTTTTTCGTGCTGATTTTCGGCACAAATTCAGCCCAAATACCCACTATTCAGATACAAAAAGTTGAAGCCACTTACACCTCCATTTCCTTAACGTGGGATAGTGTACCTCAGGCTGATGGTTACGAAATTGTCGTTATCAACAAAAAGCAGATACATTATTATACCGGTGTTCCCAGCATAGTGCTGAACGAAAATATCAAACACGGAAGCGTTTACAGCATTTATATCCGTGCGTATCAATTTCGCCAAAATGCTCATAGCGAACAAGTCAGTTATTGCCTGCTGACACCGCCATTGGCACTGCTCCCGAAAATCAAACACGCAAAACAAACAATTGTTGCCCGATGGAAACGACAGTTCAAATCTTTTGACTACTCGTTTTACTTGGCAAGAGACAGTCTTTTCTCCAAGCCCGTACAAGGTTACAATGGGTTGCCTGTCAAGAAAAATCATCTACCGATAAAGGACTTGGAATCAGGGACAGATTATTATTATCGCTTGGAAACAGTTGATTTGAATCAAAAAGTGCATTATTCGAACACTGTGAATTTTGAGAAATAAAATGTAGGGCTGCCATTCTGGCAGCCCTACATTTTCTATTTAATCTCTTAATTTTACCTATTGTCTCTCACCTATCATTTATCGCCTCTATTGTGCAACTGATGGTATTGTTCTATTTTATCCCACAAATGCACCCTATCTATCCCTGTAACATTGTGTTGATGTGTTGGGTAAACGAAATAATCCACTTGTTTGCGGTGTTTGATGGCTTCTGTCAAAAATTGCAGACTGTTTTGCCATACCACCGTTGGGTCCACCGCTCCGTGAATGATGAGAATATGCCCGTCAATCTTTTCGACTTGGTTTAGGAGGGAATTGTGTTTATATCCTTCGGGGTTTTCTTGCGGGGTATCCATATAGCGTTCTCCATACATCACCTCATAATATTTCCAATCGATGACAGGACCGCCTGCCGTTGCCACCTTGAACACCTCTGGATGTTGCAGTTTAAGCGTTAATGTCATAAATCCGCCATAACTCCACCCATCGATGGAAAATCTGTCTTTGTCCACGTATGGCAGCGACTGCAAAAACTTCACACCAAGCATTTGGTCTTCAACTTCGACTGTTCCCAGTCTGCGGTGAATGGTACTTTCAAATTCAAAGCCTCTATTGGCTGTGCCTCTGTTGTCCAAGGTAAACACCACATAACCTTTTTGTGCCATGTAATGGAGAAAATGTCCTCCGCTCATCCAATTGTTGGTAACCAACTGTGAATGCGGACCGCCATAGACATAAAAGAATACAGGATATTTTTTGTTCGGGTCAAAATTAATAGGCTTTATCAAACGGTAATACAGGCTGTCGCCGTTGTTGTTTTTTAACATGCCGATAGACACCTCAGGCAAAGCAAAACTTTTCAATGCAGTCGTATCTTCCAATATCGTTGCCAATGTTTTACCCTTGGCATTTTGTATAGTAATTTTTGCAGGCAAATGCAGAGAACTATATTTGTCTATAAAATATTTTCCGTCAGATGACGGCAATACCGTATGTGTACCCTCCTGATTGCATATCGGCTGAATGTTTGATGTTTTTATATCCAAAACAAAGAAACGTTGTCCGACAATCTCGTCTTTGTTGGAGGTGAAATATATCTTATCACCTTTGGCAGAAAAACCTTCGAAACTCATCACCACCCAATTGCCTTGAGTCAATTGTCTGATTTCTTTTCCGGAAACATCATACAAATGCAAATGTTTGTAACCGTTTTTTTGACTCACCCAAATAAATTGCGAAGCATTGTCAGGCAGAAAATACAAGGGGTCGCTGGGCTCCACATAACGTGAATGTTTCTCTTCAAACAATGTTTGGACAAAATCTCCCGTTTGTGCATTGTATTTGTTCAGTTGCAAATGATTTTGTTCCCGATTCAATACGGCAATATAAATATATTGTTCATCCGGCGACCAAGTAATGCTGCATAAAAATTGGTCTAATGGCTCCCCTGTTTTCATATACACGGTCTTTCCGCTATTGACATTATATACACCTAAAGTTACCTGATGACTTGTTTCTCCAGCCATAGGATATTTTTCAGGTTGCAATGTCGCAATCCTTGTGGTGGTATTTACAATGGGATAATCGGTAACCTTACTTTCGTCCATACGGTAAAATGCCAAATAATTGCCTTTGGGTGACCAGAACGAACCCTTGTCTATGCCAAATTCATTACGATGAACAACATGCCCGTACCTCACATCCTTTTCCTGATTGGCGTTTACCCTTACGGCTTCTTTGCCGAAAACACCCGCCATCAAATCGCTGTCCACCGTATAGGCAACCTTTTGATGAGCATAATCCCATGCTACATTGCTTGCCTTTTTGTCCATTTGAAACAACAATTTTGCTTTTTTGTCTTGGATATTGTAAGCATAGAGTTTGTTTCTTAAATAACAATAAAACTCTTGTTCGTTTTTCCAATACACAATTGGAGGGAAAGAAGCCACTGTTTCACCACAAGCCGACAATGCTGTTTGCAAATCCGTCAAGGCAACCAAAACGGAAGTCTTCGTATCGGGAGCCGTAGCTCGCAACAAATCTCCTTGAACATACACATACGCATTTGTCTTTGCTTGAAACTGCAATTGTCGAAGACTCTGCGGATACATCTCACGAGAAGTAAACACATCTTCCATATTGAAAATCCGTTGTGCAAAAACATTCATAGACAGAGATATTAATATTACCACTAAAAACTTTTTTATCATACTCTATTTTTTTTATGATTAATTAAATTATTCTTTTTCCGTTTTAATGTTTTGTTTTCGGTGTTTCACTAACCAAAAAACAAAGACCACTGTAGCACCAAGGGTTATCAAACCACTAATACTATAAGCCCATATCGGTTTCAATCCCAAACCCCCACTCTGGCTTATCAATATAAAGGTGGAACAAACCATAGTCATAAACAAGGCTGGAATGAGGGTAATAACAAATATTTTTTTGTTCTTGGCCAAATATATCGTAATTGCCCACAAGGTTACCGTTGCCAATACTTGATTGCTCCATGCAAAATACCGCCATATAACATCAAAGCCTTTTTCATCGGTCAAACTGAAAACCAACAAACCGGCAGTCAAAAGGAATATCGGAATGGAAATAAACAATCTGTTTTTGATAGGTTTTTGGTCATATTTGAGGAAATCAGCGACAATCAAACGAGCCGACCTCAATGCAGTATCGCCAGAAGTAATGGCTGCACTGATAACCCCGATAATGGTTATGGTAGCCACTACGGGCGGAAACCACCTATTGGCAATAATGCCTACCATAGCATTGCCACCAAATTGTTGACCCGTTGCTGGATTGACGGTCAAGGATTGCAACTCTGGATTGTGATAAAACACCGTTGCCGCTGCAGCCCATATCAATGCTACAACACCTTCGGTTATCATGGCTCCATAAAAAATGGGGCGACCTTGTTTTTCGTTCACCATACAACGTGCCATCAACGGAGATTGTGTCGCATGAAATCCCGAAATAGCCCCACATGCGATAGAGATGAACATCATAGGAAATATCGGATTGGTATCCGCATGGGGATGCTTGTTAGATAGTCCGTGCCACAACTCCGGCATTTCAGGTCGGTAATGGAAAAAAGCTATCAATATAGCCACAGCCATTGCTACCAGCAAGATACCAAAAACAGGATACAACTTTCCTATCAATTTATCTATTGGCAACAAGGTTGCTATGAGATAGTAGGCAAAAATAATACCAATCCAAATATAAATATTCCAATCGCTGGTAAAATTGGTGTTCAACAATACGGCAGGCGTATTCACAAAAACGGCTCCCACCAATATCATCAACAAAATGGTGAATGCCCGCATAATTTGCTTAACACCATTGCCCAAATATTTCCCATGAATTTCGGGTAAACTGCACCCATCGTTGCGTAGGGAAATCATTCCGGCAATAAAATCATGCACCGCTCCGGCAAATATACTGCCAAAAACTATCCACAAAAACGAAGCCGTGCCGAATTGGGCTCCCATAATAGCCCCGCAAATAGGTCCCACACCGGCAATATTCAAAAATTGTATCAAAAATATTCTCCATGGTTTCATAGGAACATAATCCACCCCGTCTGCCTTTGTAATAGCCGGCGTAGGTCTTTGGGTGTCTATGCCGAATATTTTTTCAACAATTTTTCCATAAACAAAATAAGCAACTACCAATAAAACTATGGCTAAAAAGAATGTAATCATAAAGTTATATCGTTTTTATTAATCTTCTACATATATTCGTTTCACCCTTTGGGAAATACCTGTGAGCAATTCATAGGTAATCAACCCTGTTGCTTGTGCTAAATCTTCCAATGGCAACTCTTTTCCGAAAACAATCACCATATCCCCTTCTTGGGTTGGCACATCGGTAACATCAACCATACACATATCCATACAGATATTGCCGACAATAGGCACCAATCTTCCATTGATAAGCATACGGGCATGCCCGTTTCCGGCACTTCTGGGCAAACCATCGGCATAGCCAATGGAAATGGTAGCAATAACACTATCCCTATCGGCTTTGAAACGTCTGTTATAACCGACAGTTTCACCTGCTTTGATAGATTTCACTTGGGAAACTATGGTTTTTAAAGTAGCCACATTAGATATTTTGTTTTTATCCACAAAAGGATTTATTCCATACAAACCGATACCCATTCTCACCATATCAAAATGATATTGCGGAAAACGGCACAAACCTGCAGTGTTGGCAATATGTTTCAACGGACGATAACCCAACTCATCGGCTATTTGTTGGTGTACTTTGCCCAACAACTCCACTTGATGGGCACTGAACTCATCTTCTTTAGGATCATCGGCAGCCACAAAATGAGAGAACACACTTTCCACAACAATCTGTTTGTTGGCTTTCAGTATGCCAATCAAAGCAGGTATTTCTTCCGGCAAAAATCCCAATCGGTGCATACCCGTATCTATTTTGATATGTACACGTATATCTATATCGGTATGTTCTTTTATGCCGTCCAAAAACAATTTTAGAATACTGAAACTGTATATCTCCGGTTGCAGATTATATTTGATAATCGTATCCACACTTCGTTGTTCAGGATTCATCACCATTATCGGCAATTGTATGTTTTGGTTACGCAACGAAACACCCTCATCGGCGTATGCTACCGTTAAATAATTAACTCCATGATATTGCAAGGCATTAGCGACATCTACCCCGCCTGTTCCATACGAAAAAGCCTTTACCATCGCCATCACCTTTGTTTCTTTATGCAACAAAGAACGATAATAATTCATATTGGCAATCATATTTTTCAAATTGACTTCCAAAACGGTTTCGTGGGTCTTTTCTTCCAAATAGTTGGCGATACGTTCAAAGCAGAAATCCCTTGCCCCTTTTATCAACACCACTTCATGGTTTAATGTTTTTACATTAAATTTCGCCAAAAACTCATCTGTGTTCTTGAAAAATTCCTTTTCAG
>JAFZUH010000177.1 GCA_017618435.1 Bacteroidales bacterium
ATACATTATATTAATATATATAGCAAAAAAGCGGCTGCCATGGTATGGCAGCCCTACCCAAAGGTGGATTTTTTTTATTCGGACGCACGCAGTGTGTCCCTACAATATGCCATATACACACAATATCTTTTAATACAAATGAACAAAATCTTTTATTAGTAATAAACAATATCTTTTACTACCATTAAAAGATATATACAACATATTTATTACCAATAAAATAAAATCACAAAAAATAATAAAAGACATAGTTTTTGACTTTTCGTGATGAAAAAACAAAAAAAAATGATAATTTTGCATTCTATAAGAAATATAAAACCATGGCAGAATTAATTTTTGACGGAGACGGTTTTTTAACCAATCCCGAAGTTTGGAACGAAAGTGTTGCCGAAGAAATAGCACGGCAAGACGGCATAGAAATGACAGAAAATCATTGGGCAATAGTCCATATCATTCGTAACAATTACGAAGAAAAAGGCAATGCTCCCATGATTCGCACCATCTGTAAGGCTACTGGTTTGAAATTGAAAGACATTTACGAACTATTTCCATTAGGACCGGCACGCGGAGCATGCCGAGTAGCAGGTTTGCCCAAACCCGATGGCTGTGTATAGAATAATTTATAACTAATCGTATTTGCAATATGCAGTGGTATCAATATGTCAGTTTAGGTGCTTTTGTAGTTTGCTTTTTGGCACTTTTAGGACATTTTTTAAGATTGCTCAAGCACGGCAACCCTAAAGATTTGTCTGAAAAAAGCGGCAACATTCCCAAAGCCGAAGTATATGCTTATACTACCGCAATGTTGCCCAATCAAAAAGAATCTGCCTATATGCATATTCCGAGTTATGCATCCGGAATATTGTTTCATTGCAGCACATTTGTCTGTTTCTTGCTGTTTGTCATTTTCTTTTTTGTTCAGCCCGATTTATTTCCGGCAACCTTGACATGGATTCTTGTCGCCATCGTTTTTGTCGGCGGCATTTGCGGTTTCGGCTTGTGTCTCAAAAGATTTTTTTCAAGAAAACTCAGAGGGTTGTCGCATGTGGACGACTTTTTGTCCAATGCAATCACCACCTTGTTTCAATTGGCAACTGTCACTTTTTTGTTAAGTCATTATTTTGCCGTTTTTTATTATATTGTGGTATCTTTATTGTTTCTTTATATGCCTGTAGGCAAACTCCGCCATGTCGTTTATTTTTTTGCAGCACGTTGGCATCTGGGGTTCTTTTATGGTTGGAGAAACAGTTGGCCACCTAAAAACAACAACAAATAGTACATGGAACATTTAACCAAAGAACAAATAGACAAAGCAATTATGTTGCTGAAAATGCGTCCGGACAGCAAACTGGAAAGTCATTTGAATGCATGCGTACATTGCGGACTTTGTGCAGATAGTTGCATGTATTATCGTGCGATGAAACAAGATGCTTTCATTCCAGCCTACAAAGTAAATTTGGTTGCCTCGTTATACAGACGTTATTGCACCCTTACAGGGCGTGTGTTGCCGTTCTTGGTTCATGCTAAAGAATTGGACGACAAAATGGCTTCTGAAATGATAGACAGTTTGTTCGGGGCTTGTACCCTGTGCGGACGTTGTGTCAAACATTGTTCTATTGGAGTGGATATTGCTTACATTGTCCATTTCGGCAGACGAATGTTAGCAGCCATGGGTCTGGTTCCTCATTCGCTGCAACAAACTGTTGATACAGCCCTGCAAACGGGCAACAATATGGGCATTCCAACCGAAGAATTTGTGGATACTATTCAATGGATGGAAGAAGAATTGCAAGATGAACTTGGAACAGAAGCACATATACCTCTAAATGAAGAAAATAAAAATATCATCTATACACTAAACCCGCGTGAACCCAAATTTTTCCCATTGTCCATAGCAGCAATGGCAAAAATATTTTATGCTGCTAACGAAAGTTGGACAATATCAACCGACATGTACGATGTTACCAATTACGGACTTTTTAACGGGAACAACCAACAAGCAGGAGAAATAGCCAAACGCCTGCATGATGAAGTAATAGCAAAAAAATGCAAGGTATTGGTATTGGGCGAATGCGGACACGGGTCAAGGGCAAACCGCTGGGAGGCCCCCAACTATCTGCAACACAAATACGAATTTGAAACTATCACTGCCGTTGAACTTATCAACCAATACATTCGCGAAAAGAGAATAAAAGTAGACAAAACGCTCAACAATGAATTGGTAACCCTCCACGACCCCTGCAATCTGGTTCGCAATGGCGGGTTGTTGAATGAATTACGCTTTACCGTTAAAAATTGTGTCAGCAATTTTGTTGAAATGACTCCACATGGTATGGATAATTTCTGTTGCGGCGGCGGCGGCGGTCAATTGGCAATGAGCGAATACAACGAAAGAAGAATTGCTATCGGCAAAATAAAAGCAGACCAAATAAAACAAACAGGAGCAAAAGTGGTTGTTACTCCTTGCCATAATTGCGTAGATCAACTTATGCAACTGAACAGTATTTATAAATTAAATGTAAAAATAAAAACAATTGCAGAAATTGTAGCAGATGCAATTGTTATACCATAAACTTAAAAACACAGGAAACATGATATATTTGGACAATTCAGCAACAACTTTTCCCAAACCGGACAGCGTTTATGATTTTATGCTCAATTTCTATCGCAAACATGGTGTAAATCCGGGTCGTTCCGGTTTTGACGCTGCCATTGAAACCGAAGAAATAGTATATAACACGCGTAAAATGCTCACCGAATTGTTTCACGGAGGTGGAGACCCGAACAGATTAACATTCAGTGCAAATGCAACGGATTCTCTGAATATTATATTACAAGGTTTGGCAGAAAAAGGCGACCATGTTGTAACAACAATGCTGGAACACAATTCCGTATTAAGACCTCTCTACTGTATGCAACAACAAGGCATTATTGAGGTTTCGTACGTGCCTTTTGATGAATACGGTTATGTTCACCCCGATGACATAAAAAAAGCCATACGCAAAAACACCAAATTTGTTGTTTGTACACATAGTTCCAATGTTATCGGTACCATTCAACCGCTGAAAGAAATCGGCAAAATCTGCAAAGAAGCAGGTGTATTGTTTGTTGTTGACGGCTCACAAGGAGCAGGGGCAGTTGAAATTGACATGGAAGATTGTGGCATTGATGTTTATATTTTCACTGGACACAAATGCCTAATGGGTCCCACCGGTATCGGCGGTTCATACGTGCGGGAAGGTGTAAATATCCGTCAGACACGTTTTGGTGGCACAGGAGTACGCAGTGCCCTTGAAACCCACTTGGAAGAATATCCCTATCGTTTGGAAGCGGGAACCCTAAATCTGTTAGGCATTGCCGGATTGAACGCAGGTGTAAAATGGATAAAAGAAAAAGGCATAAACAATATTCACCAACAAGAAATATTGCTTTGGGACAGACTTCGCCAAGGATTGCAAAGCATAGAAGGTGTTACTACCTATTGTGCTTTTGATACTGAAAACCAAAATCCTGTCCTCAGTTTCAATATCAATGGTTTTGAAAGTGCCGATGTCGGTACTATGCTTGATGTTGATTACGATATAGCCTGCCGAACGGGTTTGCAATGTGCCCCGAAAGTACATATTCAATTAAACACTATGAACATACACGGCACAGTCCGCTTGTCTATAGGTGCATTCAATACCGAAAAAGATATAGACACAACCATAGGGGCAGTGAAAGAGATTGCAGCCTTGAAAAACAAATAAGATACTATCAGTACAAAATGGATATACTCAGAACCGATTCTATAACAAAAATATACCATAGCCGAACGGTTGTCAATAATGTCAGCATAGAAGTGGAACAGGGCAAAATTGTCGGCTTACTGGGTCCCAATGGTGCAGGCAAAACAACCTCATTTTATACCATTGTCGGGCTTATCAAACCCCTATCGGGAAAAGTTTATCTGAATGATATTGATATTACCAACAAACCCATGTACCAACGTGCAAGAATGGGCATAGGCTATTTGGCACAAGAGGCTTCTGTTTTCCGCACCATGTCGGTAGAAAACAATATACGCAGTGTATTGCAATTCACAACATTAACGACACAGCAACAAGAAGAAAAATTAGAAAATCTTTTAGATGAATTCGGCCTGCAGCATATTCGCAAAAGCAAAGGCAAACAATTGTCAGGAGGCGAACGCCGAAGAACAGAAATAGCCCGTTGTTTGGCGACAAGTCCCAATTTTATTTTGTTGGACGAACCTTTTGCAGGCGTAGACCCTATTGCCGTGGAAGATATTCAACATATTGTAGCCAAACTGAAAGAAAAAAATATCGGCATTTTAATTACCGACCATAATGTAGATGAAACACTTGCGATAACCGATTTCGCCTATATACTGGTCAATGGAACGGTATTTCGCAAAGGCACTCCAGAGGCTTTGGCGCAAGACGAACAAGTCCGCAAGGTTTATCTCGGACAAAACTTCCATTTGAAACGATAAAGAAAATCTTATTTTAAAATAAGCTGATAGAACAATTCATCTGTATAAGTGCTGTTTTGGCGTATCCAATCTTTTTTTCGTGAAGTACACACAAAATTGCAAGCCTCAAATAAATGAATGCTCCCTTCGTTTTCAGCATTAATGGAACAAGCCAATTGATGAAGACCTAAAACCTTGTATGAATAATCTATCAACAATTGTAAGGCTTCTTTGGCATAGCCTTTTTTTCGGTGTTTTTTTTGAATCAATACCCCCACTTCGGCTCGCAGATGTTTGGGTGAAAAATTAAACAAATCGATAAAACCGACTATTTTGCCATCACTGCATTGGCATATAGCCAAACGCATTTGCTTGCTTGCAAAAATATCACTATTGACAGCATCCAACACATATTGTTCCAAAGCAAATGTAGAATACGGCATCAAGGTTTCGCTCTCATTCCAAATGCTTATGTCATTTTCAAAAGCATACAACTCTTGTACATCGTTGAGTTCCAATGCACGCAAAAACACCTTTTCCCCTATCATAACAATCGTTTTATACTGTGCAAGGAATGAGAATATTCATTTCTTTCTATACAGAAAATACCATGTTCGTCTATCCTGTCTATTCTGATCTTTCCGCTTGCATGAATTATTTTACCATCACCCAACAATAATCCCACATGAGTGATTTTGCCATCGCCATTGGCAAAGAATGCCACATCACCTGTTCTTGCCTGTGAAAGCGTAATATTTTCGCCCGAACGGGCTTGTTTGGAAGCATCTCTTGGCAAAGATTTGCCCATTATTTTAAATACTATTTGGACAAAACCCGAACAATCTATGCCGAAAATGGTTCTTCCGCCCCATAAATAGGGTGCATTGAGAAAAGACAAGGCAGTTTTTTCTATCATTCCGTCAAAATTACCACCAAAATCTGCATGTTGGCTGATTGCTGATATGTTTGGTATTTCAAATTGTTCTGCACCTAATTGAATGATATGGCTTTGCCTATTTCTTATGGGCAAAGATGAACCTTGCGGCACCCAAAAAGAACAATTTCTTGTCTTATCGTAAATCTGTGTCGGAGAATCCGCTATCATAGGCATAGCATAACACTCATGGTAAGCACTTGGGTGCATCAAAACAATTTGCTTTGTTTCGATATATCCCTCATAATTATCAAACAGCGTTTTTATTTTGCACCACTCCCCTTCTTGCGATACAATTTCATAGGCTTCGCCAAACAGCAATTGAGACACCATTTCAGCCCTATGACTACCTTGAACTCTCATAGGAAGAGTGGCAATATTGCAAAAACCAATTATCTCTGCCATTATTCCACGATAAAACGTTTAACAATCTGTGCTTTTTCGTTTCTTATTCTTACCATATAAACACCACTATGAAAATTGTCTAAATATATGGTTATCAAAGCATCTTCTTGTTTAATATCACAAACTATATTTTGTCCCAACATATTAAAGACTTCAATAGATTCAATATTTGCCTTTTCCAGACAAAGTATCTGCAATTTTTCTTTGGCTGGATTTGGGTACAACTTTATTGCATTCAATTCATTATCCGCTATTGCCAAAGCCGATTTCTGACGGACAACTATCGGAAATGTATCTACTTGGGAATAAATATATAAGGTATACGTATAAACTGACGGGGTAACATTGCTGTGGCGGGCAACAATTGAAACATTTTGATTGCCTGTTCCATCTGCAGGATTGGCCATAAAATCATCGTTTGTAGAAAAATACCATTGAACGTTATCGTTTGTATAGATATTTATTGTGTCGGAACTCAATTCTTCACCCTCCAATTCTATTTCGTCCTTATCTGCAAACAAAGCACGAGTTTCCCTATTGATTGTTACCTGACGAATAAGACTGCCACTGCGTACATAGAAACTATAACGTTGAGGCAAACCTCTGTTTTCTTTATCAACCGATACAATTATTTGACTATCGCGTAAAGAAGGATATATGTGCAACAACGAATCGGCAGGTGTATGCGACAATGTCCATTGCGTATTCGATTGTACACTTATTTTAGCACTTGCCCCCGCTTTGCCGTTAAGCGACAACACATTCGGCGTAACTGTCAAATAATCGCTGGCGGGCGATTTGGGACAAACATACAATTCGACAGGCAAAGACAAGGTGTTTTTGTTGGACAAAGCCGTTTCTGATACCTTTCTCCACTGACCATTATTATAATACATTGTTGCTTCGGATTGCGATTTGCCGTCATAATCCATTGCGATAATATTGACGGTAGAACCTAATTGTGTGCTTGTTGGATAAGCAACGACAAAATTGTGCGTAAATACCATAGGTTCATCAAAATGAATCACATTCCAAGAAGTAAATTTTAACGAAGCAACCGGAAGTTTTATGGTTTTGAGCACCGTACCCGGTATATTGCTTCTATTGACATTGTACAATGTAAAAGTCAAGGTATCATTAGGTTGATTGCCGATAATTGCACCTATAAAAACACGCATAGAATCAGAAACCAAAGTTTCTGTAACTCCTATCAACTCACCAACCTCAGTTACACCACTAACAGCCCCCACAAACATCAGATTAGATTTGGCATTCAGATTGGAATAAATGCCACATGTGGCAGGCACCTCAGGTTTTTGTGTAATGGTAAGTGTCTTGTTGTCGTGAATGGAAGCGAAAGACAAGGAACAAGAACGCTGCAATGTGATACCATTGGCTGTTTTGGTTGTAACAATCATTTTGGTAACACCGCTATCCCCCGATATTCTATTGACAGACAGCCAAGAGGTATCCAAACCTGTTGCTTCCCAATGTCCCGTAGCAGTAACGGTTACAGTATCCTTTTCCCCTGCATTGCAGCCAAAGTTCATACTTGTTTTATCCAAATCAACGCTGATAACAGTTGACGAATAGGTAAATTGAATACTGTCACCAGCCGCTGTAATATCACTGATATAGATATTTTGCACTGGCGTTCCGTCTTTGAGAAACGGATAAGGTGAGGTATTCTCATTAAATGAGGTTCTATTGACAGACGCATTAAAATAAGCAGCAGATACACTACCATTGGCAGTTTTGCTACCACCGGGTCTAAACACATACACTTCATTGAACGAAGAACTGCCATCGTAACCGGAATTGCCTCTTTCTGACGGATTGATTCTATAAATAAGAATACCTGAACCCGGCAATGGAGAATCAAACGAAGATGATATTGCCCTTCTATATTCCAACAAGAAATATTCATTAGTATTTAAAATAGGTATTTTGTATGCCAATTTTTTTGTGCCACTTCCATTAACAGGATACAAAGTATACGTACCGGGAGCGGTAAGGGTTGTAGGTGCGGAAATCCAACCTCCATATTTGTATTTCATATAAGCCCCCATACCTTGAGGTTTGCCTCTGTTGGTAGAAGCCATCAAATCCCAAATGCCTACAGGGTCTAAATCCCCCTCGTAATTGTACAAATCAGGGGCTCCCAAGGTATGGAACAATTCATGAGTGATAACTCCAACCGTATTGTCGCTTTCTATCAAGAAATTGTAATCATAAACACGTTTTCCATTTATACGCACATCGTATGTTGACAATGACCATCTGTGCGGCCAAAGCAGATTGCTCCAACCTTCGGTTTGTCCATTGACAATAAAAGCCACATTATCAACATAACCATCGTTATTGTAGTCTAAATTCAAAGTACTTGGAATACTTGATTTTACAGCATTTATCGCTCTACGTAACAAAGCATGTTCTCTTGTGCGGCGTTCTGCATCGGTAGTATAACCATTCGGATTGGATTGGTCATAGACTTTAAAATAAGAACGGTCATAGGTATCGTGATACGAAATGATATTGGTGCCACTCTGTCTTGGATAGAAATGTGACTCCAAATAAAATTGTCCATAAGAAACCGTTCTATAATAATTATAAACGGAAACGGCAGAAGCAGAACTTGAATCATTAAATTTTTGCACTTCTGTAGGATAAGTTGTTCTAGAAAAGACAGAATCGTCTGCAAAAGAAATAAAAATAACAATATTGTTTATCTTTCCTTTTGCAGCCATAGCCTTATGAGTCTTATGGTTTGCCTCATATTCCGCTTCAAAGGCCTCACGTATAGCCATTATTTTCGCACTTGACAAACGCACACCTTTGGTTAACCCCAACGTTTGAGGATTGACCTTACCGACAATATAATCTGAATGCGTAAGGCTGTCATTCATAGGCAAAGCATAGACAAAATAACCTGTTTGCGGGTGTTTTACAATAGTATAACCCGCAGAATCTTGAAAAACACGATAAAATTCATCTCCTGTAACAAAACAATTTACAACAGAGCCATCGGGTTGCACCAACTTTTGAGGAACATTCTTTAAATAAGCCCCAAAAGCACAACTTATAGAAAAACTACAAATGATTAAAAACAAGAATATACGTTTCATAACATTACTTATTATATATATTTGCAAAGATATACAAAAAAACAAAAACAATTGCCATTTGCAAAAAACTATTGTTTTTTTGCTGTGCTACCAATCAGTTATATAGCAAATATTGACAAAACAGCAATATTTTTGTTTTTCTATCGTTGTTATATATTATAAATAAATTGTATCCATGAACAAACGGCACCTTGTTTTTGGCATTTTCCTATTGTATTGTTTCAGTATTTGTGCCCAACAAATACAAGAGCATTTTGTATTGAATTGGCAGAATATAAAAATCGAGAAAATCAGTTCAGATATAGAACAGAAATATTTGTATTTTGACAATGCCAAAGTGGATTATTTTCCACCCGCTTTAATGCCCTTGTTTTATTTCAGTACTCCAATAGCCTCAAAATATGAACAATATAGCATACAAATAAAAAATGCCCAATGGAAGACATTAAATCAGCAAGAAATTGCAACGCTCAATCTCACTGCCATAACAGATACTTTGCAGTTAAACTATTACACCGAAGAAACGCTTAAACAAGCGTTTTTCAAATTGTCATTTCTGCCTTTCAGAAAAAACGGCAACCAAATAGAACAATTGTTAAGTTTTGACCTACAGGCCAATGTAAATTCTTCTACCGTTCCAAACATACGGAAAAAAAACACCTATGCAGAACATTCCATTTTGAAAAGCGGCAATTTTTACAAAATGGGCATTTCAAATACAACTATTTACAAAATCACTCCGAATGATTTCAAACTATTGGGCATCAATACTTCTGTACCCATTAACCAAATTGCTATTTTTGGCAATGGTGGCGGAGAATTGCCGCAAAGTACTTCAGAAAAAGTATTTGACGACCTGCAAGAAGTTGCCATATATGTTTTTGATGACAACAACAACGGCATTTTTGACAACAACGACTATATTCTTTTCTATGGTGTAGGTGTTTCTACTTGGACACACGACTACAAAACACCTGTTTGCCAATATAGTCACAAACAAAACAGTTATTCCAACACCACGTTCTACTTTTTGAACATAGACAATGGTATTGGCGAAAAAAAACGTATCACCACCCTTCCGTCCCTTGAAGCAAATCCTACACACGAAGTAAATACCTACCATTATTTTGATGTTTACGAAAAAGACGCTATCAATATATTCGACATTGGCACCCGCTGGTTTGCCGATGATTTCAAATCTACCACTACGCGTTCTTATTCATTTAACATAAAAGGAATAGATATAAGCAGCAATATTTATCTTGATATGTGTGTGGCTTCTGTTGCCAATGCCGGAGCCTCTATGACAACAACTATCAACAATAGCAAAAGTTTCAACACCACGTTTTATGGTGGCAACAATCTTGTAAATGCCACTTACAAAGACTACAAACCCACCGATGAAAACATCAGTTTGTCTATCACCTACAACAAATCCGACGCTTCTGCTGTCGGTTATTTGGATTATATTGAAATACATGCGATGTGTTCATTAGGGCAACACAATGCCATTGTTCCATTTCGCAATGCAGATATAGTTGGATCCGGCAATATTGCCAAATACAATTTTGACACACAAGGGAAAAACACAATCATTTGGGACGTTAGCGACAGGCACAATATCAAGCAGATACAAGGTTCAAAAAACGGCAACTGGCTTTTATTCACACTTTCTGCCGATACACTACGCGAAATGATAGCCTTTGACGGCAGTGCCTTTGGAAGCATTACGCCTGTAGGAAAAATCAACAATCAGGATTTGCATGGTTTGCCCGCCGTTGATTTTATCATCATCAGCCACCCCAATTTTTTATCCTCAGCAAGACAATTGGCACAATATAGGCAAACAAATGACAATATGAGTGTTGCCGTTGTTAGCACCGATGAAATATACAACGAATTTAGCAGTGGGGCAACAGATTTGTCTGCCATAAGAAATTTTTTGAAAATGTTCTACGACAGAGCAAGTTCAGCAGACAATGTTCCCCAAAATGCCCTATTGATAGGCAAAACCTCATACGATGTTCGCCAAATAGAAGGCACTTCCCCTTGTTATATTCCCAACTATCAAGGCAATTATATTTTTGATGCCGACAACAACACTTCCAACGACAACTATATCGGCAAATTGGCAGACGGCAAAGGCATTGGCAATATGGGCACTATGGACATAGGCATTGGGCGTTGGCCTGTAACTACGGAATCGCAAGCCTCGGCTTTGGTGCAGAAATCCATCAACTATGCCACTAAAGACTATTTGTCGCAAAACAATGTTGCCAATCATGGTACTTGGCAAAATTATTTTGCTTTAGTGGCCGATGACGACGAAGACTATCCCCACATGGACAATCCTGAACAAATATACAAAACCGTTCTTGCCCAACAACCTATGTATAATATTGAAAAAATTTATTCCGATGCCTACAAAAAAGAAAGTTCCTCTCAAGGCAAACGGTATCCCGAAGTTACCAAAAACATCAATTACAGAATAAACAACGGGTGCTTGGCTATGACCTACTTTGGACATGGCGGCAATACAGGCTGGGCTCACGAAAGAATATTAAAAGCATCAGACATCAACTCTTGGACTAACAAATATGCCCAAGCGGTATTTTATACCGCTTGTTGCAGTTTTGCCTACTATGACCAATCTTTCACATCGCCCGGCGAAAAAATATTGCTACACACCAACGGCGGCGGCATAGGCTTAGTGGCTTCAACGAGAAATTCCAGTTCGGGCAACAACGAGCGTTTGGGAATCAACCTTTTTGCCAATATGGTGCAAAAAAACAGCAACGGCTATTTAACCATGGGCGAAGTATATAGAAATGCCCAAAACAGCGTTGGTGTATACGAAAGTTATACCTATTTGGGCGACCCTTCCGTTACCTTGGCACACCCGACCCAACATGTA
>JAFZUH010000178.1 GCA_017618435.1 Bacteroidales bacterium
CGCTACTGTGTTATCTGTAATTCTATATAGTTTCATTTCTTTGTCTTTTGTAATATAGTTAATAGCACCGGCTTTCAAGGTGAAAGGTCCTGCTGATTGCATAAAGCGACGGTCTCCTGCAGGGTTTCCTACTGATTCTTCCGTCCAGATAGAACCGGGCTCCTGCCCCTTTGTACCCCAGTTACATGGGTCTGAATCTCCCGGAAACATAAAATCACATTGAGGTGCATTGGTTCCTGCTTGCAAATAATGACCATTTCTGCCAAAACGCATATAAGTATTATCTTTCCATATACCACGCAACATATTGTAATAATCAACTGCTACAGATGGGTCTCCTATATTGGAATTGTCGTTGTTATGATAAACAAAACGTCTCATACCAAAACGTTCGTTATCCACAATACCATCACCGAAGTTTACACCATTAATGGCTTCTGCTCTTACAGGAACATAAGCAGTAGTATCAATCCACTTATCTGCTATAGAATCATAACGAAGATACCATGTAAATTCTCTCAAATTTTCATGTGCGGTAACAATATCACATGCATTGGCATAATTTACAGAGAAAGACGGACCATAGAAATTGTCCCCTTTATAAGAAGGGTTATCGTATCCATCGGGGTCAAGATATGGTCCTTGGAAGAAATCCACACCTACAGCCGGAGGATTTGCACCATATTCTGTATTCAAACCATTACCATCAACAGCGGTGCCATTATAGCAATAGCCCAAACCTCTTTCTACATCACAACCTACATAGTCATCTTTTGCATACCCCAAATCAGGGTCAACCCATTGGCTAAAAAATGTTTCTGTTAATTCGTATGTTGAACGGTTGATAATTTCATAAGAATAGAAAGTCATATTATTTAATTCATCGGTAGTAGCAAAACCAAATGCTTGGGCTCTGATTTCCAAACCGATAGGAGAACCTTTACTTTCAGTATGAGCACCACCTTTATCATTGAATATCCACCACAAAGTCGCATCACCTTTCAACACTTGATCTGCCATAATACCACCTGTTGAAATCTCATGTTGTGTTTCTTGTGTTTGCGGCAATCTGTTTTCTGCGGCCAAGGCTCTGTTGGCATCAGTCCAAGGACAAAGGTCATTGTCAAAATCATAATATGGATAATCCCCGTTTTGAGGATTGTAAGACCCATCATCATCAACATCTACGTATGGGGCGATATACCAACTTTGTGCTTTATTGCCATCTATTGGGTTACCTGGCCAATCTCTGATTTCCTTTGGCATAACATAACCTGGAAGATTAAAACTATCTCTATGGTTTTTAGCCATAACTTTGGTCATGTAGAAATGCTTGTCATACATAGAGCAAGTGGCTTGTTCTACATTCGCATCTGACAAATTAAGAGGACCAGGCCAGAAGTCTTGTCCAATTTGTTGGAAACGGATAGCCGCTAATTTTAATTGTCCTGCTTTGTCCATACCTCCAATCCACAACGCTGCAGCAAACATAGACGATGCTAATTGACCGGAAGGAACAAAATATTGTGCCTTGCTGTTATTAAACCACATTGAACCTGCTGTTTCAATGTAAGCACGCACATTATTTACATTCAACTGACTTGAACCAGATGCTGGCATACAATCTGCTGCCTTTCGCGATGCCTTTGCCTTTTTTACAGGATCTCCTACATACAATTCTGCATGTAATGTCATCATTCCCGAAAAGGAAACAAGAACCAATAAACTTAATATTCTTAATATATTTTTCATGGTATTATTTTTTTCTCCTTTATTACATTGATTTATTAAAAACTAAATGAAAGACCTAATTCTGCACGGATTGGAGCACCATAGGCATTTACACCTTGCATCATAATAGTGTAATAATCTATGAATGATTGAACATTTTCTTGACTGGCAATATATTGTTGGAAATCGCTGGCGGTCAAGAAACCATCATCAACAGGGCTACCTGTGTATGAATATACAGATCTAACTTTCTTTATATTAAACAAGTTTTTGATAGCAACATTTACACGCAAATATCCGTTCTTTTGTTTTTTACCGCTATCATCAGCCTTTCTTAAAGTAAGAATAAAGTCTTTCCATACGTTTAAGTCGCAATCTACAACCCAAGGCATACGAGAACCATTGATACCGCCTTCTACACTACGTTGACCTTGACCAACAATAGTTGAATAGGCGACACTTGAACGTGTATATGGCAAACCGCTACCTATACCTAATTGCAAACTCAAACCTGCACCTTGTAACCATTTAATTTCTTTAACTTTATCGCTATTTTTTATAGCCTTTCTTGTTACTGGACCATTGTTTCTAACATAATCTTCATTAAATCCAAATATATAGGAGAAAATGAAGTTGAGTTTATGTCTTTGGTCGTAGGTCAAAGTTGTTAAGGTACGTAAGTTTGGTTGTCCTGAACGAATCAAAGCCAATGTTGAGGTTGGGTCAGAACCTGTACCTTTGGCAAATTGAAGTGTATAACTTGTATTAAATGAAATATTCTTGGTACGCAACATCTTTAATCCAAAAGTAAATCCTTGTACTGTACCAAAGTCCATATTGGTATATGAATAATAACTTGTTGGATATGCTTGATTGTAGTGATAAACAACCACCTGATCACGTTTTTCACTATAATATGCTCTAAGTTCCAATGCAAATGTTTTTGATAATGCCTGTTGGAACCCGATTTCATAATCTACACTGCGTTCAGGTTTCAAACCGGGATTGGCAAATGTACTTGAATTGCTTGCATATTTTTCAAAATACAAATAAGATAATGGATTGAACCTTTGTTGTTGCGATGTTGTTACAATATTGTAACTTGCAGAGAACAATGAATTATCACCTACAACAAATGAGAAAGACAAACGTGGCGACAAAGTGATACCGCCATTTTTGAATGTAGGTGTATAGTCTGCAAAAGCACTATAATTTACTTTGGTAACATCTTTGTCTCCCGGCAATGTTTTCAACAATGGCAACAAATTAGTCTGTCCTGCAGAAGAAGCCAATTCAGCAGCATCTGTTACCTCCTGACCGTTGGCATCATACCAAACATTACCTTTTCTGAATGCGGTGATTTCAACATCAGATGCAGATGTTACATTTGCATCTTTTACATATACATAGTAGTCATCACTTTGATTCATAAAATCCGGAATGGCAACTTCACTAAGCATTCCTTTGTTTTGTGCTTCTTTTACTGTATAGGCATCTCTATACAAGAACATATCTTTTACATATGGTTGGTTTTGGTCGAATACGTCCAAACGTAAACCCAAACTGAAATATAATGTTTTGATAGCAAATCTGTCTTGAATATAAGCAGCCATACGTATTGGTTTTGATGCCCCTATCATAGAAAAATCTCTTTTTGCTTCAGGGTCGCTTTCGTTAAACCAATTTTTAACATCACTCATTGTAATACCCTTGCTTATTACTTTTTTTCCTAAATAGTCATATCCATAATAAGTAACAAGATTGCTTCCTTGATTGAACAAATCTTCAGGGCTAAACATATCCAATGAATATGTTGTAGGATCGTATGCATCAACATCTATCCATTCATCTTCTGCAGCACCCAATTTGGCACGAAGATTTTTGTCAAACGTATATTGTGCTTCAGAACTTATCAATCTGTTAAACTCAACGGTATCCAAGAAAATTCCGTTTTCATCATATTTAGGAATAGGATTTGTTCTATCCAAATCCTGAATATGGAAATTGGCATAATTTCTCATCAAAGTCCACAACCCCCTTGGTGAAACGGAATAACTTCTACCTATTGTTTGGAAGTAACTGAAACCGAATTCTACTGCATGGTCATTACCATTACGACCTTTTATATCAAAAGAAACCAAGGCTTTAAATTCCATTCGGCTGCTTTTTGATTTACCATAACCGTTATAAGTAACACCTGGAGCAGAAAACAATCCGTATGCTCCTGAAGGGCTACCGCCATTTAACAAACCTTTGTATGTTCTTATAGCATCATCATTAACCATAGAGCCGCCTGCTCTTTCGTATGCTCCTAATGTATATTGTGCCAAATCAGTATTTAAATCACTCGGCGTAAATTTAACATCTGATACATAATAAGTTTCCAAAACGTAGGGAACATCTAAAGTATCAATACCTGAGCCATCCCAACGAGGAACCGCTTGGTTTTGTACCGATTTATAATTTTTGGAAAGAGTATGTTCGTATTTTCCTATATATCCATAGTCAAACAATCTGTCTCTATGCACATGGCTAAATGATCTGGAATCGGTTTGTTGGTAAAAACCTTGCAATCTATAATATGCATTTTGTATTTTTGAAGAATCGCTAAAATGAATTCTATGGGTCAATCTTGCGTTTACATTCCACAACAAAGATTGAGAACGTCCGTTGTTTTCCGAATTAAACAAAGAGTTGGCAAAAGAAAAGCTTCTGCTATCGCCACCTTGTAAGTTGCCGCTGACCATAAAATCCACCGATTTTGATCTGATGTCTATCTTTCCTTGCAAAGCTGCGGAATATCCTCCGGAATTTTGTCTCCGATGACTTTTCTTTTTAGCTAAAGACAAGATATTACCTTCTTCATACATAGTAACATAATTCAAATTGTTTGCGGTAGAAACGCTAGAACCATCAACAGTTCTTAAAGGATTAGCTTTTAAATAATCGATTGTTTCTTTTGAAGCAACATACAAACCGTCTCTAACAGAGCCACCTGTACTATAAGCAGCCTCTCCAGACAACAAGAAACCGACAG
>JAFZUH010000179.1 GCA_017618435.1 Bacteroidales bacterium
CATTTTAGCGGACAGCCGATGGAATTTGCAGAATAATAAGTGATTATGGGGTTGCTTTTGAAAAAGGTAACTCGATATCGCATATAATCAGTGATTGAAAGTCATTTCTTTGGCAATAAAAAGTTTTAGCGGACAGTAATGTAAAGGAATAAGCCCACCCAACTGAATACAAGCAACAATCAAGACAGTGAAGCAAGGAAACTAAAAAATACTCCCTATATGTTTACATACACAATTTTATCGTCGGTTAGAATGTCTTTACCTTCGTAACGGAGCATAAGTTGCACAACGGTTAAAACGTCTTTTTCGCAATAGGTCTTTATTCTGTTAAGGTCATGGCTTGTCCAATAAACCTCATGCACCTGACTGCCGTCAATATCATCTTTGGGTGAAGGAATGTCAAAAATGGCCGACAGCAAATCCAAAGAAGTATAATGTTTGTAATCACCGAATTTCCACAACTCCAAGGTGTCTACAAAAGTGGTTTCCCAAGGTTTTTTGCCTTGTATATTCAAAATATCAGGCAATTTTATCCCGTTTATCAACATTCTTCGGCAGATATAAGGAAAGTCAAATTCTTTGCCGTTATGTGCACAAAGTTGGAAATTGGCAAAATATTTGTTTAACATATCTGCAAAATCTTTCAAAAGTTGATATTCGTCTTCATTGGCAAACGATGTTATCCGTAATTTATCGTCTTTGAAATAAGCCACCGAAATGCAAATAACTTTTCCAAACTCTGCAAAAATACCCGCTTTCTGTTCAAAAAGAGAAGCGGAGTCATCATCATCTTTTTTTAAGAATTGTAATGATTTTTTGTCCCACAAATGTTGCAACCGTTCGGGTAGTTGTTGGTATCTTTGAGTTGCTCCAACGGTTTCAATGTCTAAGTAAAGAATATTTTTTAAGTTCATATTATTCTGATAATCAACATCAATCTATTTTAATGAAATATATCTCCCCGTAAGGTTCTGTATCGTTTACGGGCTTCTATGGTGAAAACGCTATCGGGATAATCGGTAACAAGTCTTTGATACAATTGCATAGCGGTGATATTGTCTTTGAGATAAAATTCTTGCAAAAAGGCTCTTTCAAACAAGGCATCATCTGCCAACAAATCAAAAGGATAATTGCTAATCAGTTCATTGTACAAACTATCTGCTAATTGATAATCGGCATTGGCAATGGCTATTTTTGCTTTTTGAAATAAAATATCATCGTTAAGCGAAGCATGGTCTTTTTCGTTGCTGATACTATCCAAATACACAAGGGCTTCTTGCGGACGATGGTGTTCTATCAAAAACAAAGCAGTGAAAAACTGTTGCAAAGGCCTGTTGAGCGAATCATCTTCCAATTTATTGTCAGCAACCAAAAGAGACAAATACATGGCATCGTTGGCAACATATTTGGATGTAGCGGCACGCAACACATCAAGTTGAGCCTCCGCCCACTCTATTTCCCCCATCAGCAGCGACAATTTGGCATTGCTGAGCTTTGCTCTTTGTGCCAAAGTATCATTAGACATTGCTTTTTCCACTTGAGAATACAGCAAGGTGGCTTCCCAAACATCGTTTTGCAACACTTTCAGGTCTGCCAAGTCTATTTTTAACATAGCCTTTTGTTTTTCTCCCAATTTGCCGTGTTCCACCTGTTGCAACAACATTCCAACAGCAATATCCAACTCATTCAGATATTCCGATTTTAAGGTCATCCATTGCCGGTAGAGCAATACATTCTGATCTGACACAGCATATTTCGAAAAATATTGTTTCAATTCCTTATCAACCTTCTCGGCATTAGTTAAAATAGTCTTGGGAGGATATGAAACAGCCGCCAATAATGTAAACAATCTTTTTTGTTGTGCTTCTTCAAAATAAATGGTGGTATATTCCAAAGAAACAATATGTTCGTAGGCCTCTTTGGCTGTTGTATAATCCTTGCAATCAAAAGCATAATCGGCTATCTGCATCACCTTTGCCCCATTGGTTTTGTATCGTTTGTCAAAGGCTTTGGCTTGTTTAAGTGCCAAAGAGAAATCTTTTTCTTGCACAGCATACCATATCATCAAATTTGAATACGCTTGATTTTCAGGGTATTTATTTATTGCTTTGAGCAGATTGTTGCGGATAATTGTTCGCTTGGCATAATCATCATCATTCAACCACCAAGTAAGCATTGTTGATTCCACGTCCAACAATTTGTTTTCCTGCAAACGCAACAAAAGCAAATATTCCTGCATTGCTTTTTCATATTCCTTGGCAGCCCGATAACATAAAGCCAATTCCATAGCATAAGCATCTTCTTTTTCGGAACGTTTTCGTCCCTGCAAATAAGTTTTAATGGTATAATCATTCAAGTGATAGGCAGCAAAAACATTGGCAATTTCATTCACTTCACTTTGCTCCAGATTGGCAACAATGGCTTCGTATTGTTTTTTTGCCTTATTGTTTTCACCCTGCAAATCAAAAATATGCCCTAACTCAATTTGATACTTTCCTATTTTGGGGTGCAAACGTATTTGTTTTTTCACCAATTTTTCTGCTTCTTTCCATTGCGAAAGATGTATCAATGTTTGCAGATAATACTCATAATTGGTGTTTGTTGGCGAAGTATTATATAGTTTTTCAAACAAAAGACTTGCTTTTTCATATTCCTGATTGTTGAAATATTCAAAAGCGAGTTTGTTTTCGTTTTCTGTCTGTTGGGATTTTGCCACCCCCCAAAACATCAGAAAGAGCAAACACCATATCCATTTTTTGCTGAAAAACATCTATTTCTCCTAAAAGACAATACGATTTATACCATTTTTTCAGGCTGTACCCATTCGTCAAATTCTTCTGCTGTCAATAAATTCAACTTTAATGCGGCCTCTTTGAGTGTCAACTTGTTGGCAAAAGCATATTGGGCAATTTTAGCCGCATTGTAATATCCGATATGGGGATTCAGAGCCGTTACCAACATTAAAGATTCTTGCAGATGTTTTTCTATATTTTCCGTATTGGCTTCTATGCCTTCAATACAATTTTTGTTGAAACTGAGGCAACATTCCGCCAACAATTCCGCCGATTGTAAAGCATTATAGGCAATCACTGGCATAAAAACATTGAGTTGCAAATGACCTTGCATAGCAGCAAAGGCTATTGTCGTATCATTACCGACAATTTGGGCAGATACCATAGTCATGGCTTCACATTGTGTCGGATTTACTTTGCCGGGCATAATGGAAGACCCCGGTTCATTTTGCGGAATATTGAGTTCTCCCAGTCCGCAACGTGGTCCGGAAGACAACAAACGGATATCATTGGCAATTTTTGTTAACGAAATGGCTATCTGTTTCAATGCGGAAGATGTTTCCACAAAAGCATCGTGCGTGGCCATACCTTCGTATTTATTGCTTGCCGCATAAAATTGATGTCCGGTAAATTGATTGATATAATCCACCACTAATTTGTCATAGCCTTTTGGGGTATTCAATCCTGTGCCGACAGCGGTACCGCCAATGGGCAATTGTTGTAAATGAACCAGTGAATTTTTCAAGGCTTTGATACCAAAATCCAATTGAGATTCATAGGCAGAAAATTCATCTCCCAAACGCAAAGGCGTAGCATCCATAAGATGTGTCCGCCCTATTTTGATGATATTGGCAAATGCTTGTTTTTTTTGGGCAAAGGTTGTTTTTAATTGCTCCAAGGCAGGAATTGTCTGTTCTACAATCATTTTATAGAAAGCAATTCTCATAGCCGTAGGAAAAACATCGTTGGTGGATTGCGATTTGTTTACATCATCGTTGGCGGAAATATATTTTGTTGTATTGTTCAAATTGCCACCATTTAGTATTTCTGCACGATTGGCAATCACTTCATTGACATTCATATTTGTTTGTGTGCCCGAACCCGTTTGCCATACCAACAAAGGGAAATCGTCAAAGCATTTTCCTTGTATAATTTCATCGCATACTCTGGCAATCAAATCTTTTTTACCATCAGGCAAAACTCCAAGTTGTGCATTGGCATAGGCTGCCGATTTTTTTACAACAGCCAAAGCCATTATCATTTGTTGTGGCATACGAATGTTGCCTATGCGAAAATTGTTGAGCGAACGTTGTGTTTGGGCTCCCCAAAACACATTGTCGTCAACCTCAACATTGCCCATTGTATCTTTCTCTATTCTCATATTATACCAAATAATTATTTCAAAAACAAAATCTTACCTGCTTTTTTATATTTTAATTTTTCACCTGCGGCAACAAAAACAAAATAAACACCCGAAGATGCCTTGGTTCCATCAAAACGTCTGCCGTCCCAAACGGCAGTACCTCCCATGGAGGTTGTCCGATAAACCAATGCCCCGCGTGCATCTGTAATTTTCACTTCTGCATCTTCCATCAGTCCAGATATGGAAATATATCCGTCGAAATAAGGTTTAACCGGATTTGGGAAAATAGTTATATTTTCCAAATCGTCTTTGGGTTCTGTAGCGGTATATCTGAACGAAACCAAACCTTGGTCGGTAGCAAAAAACACTTCACCCGTATAGCCGTCTATTACAATATCAAGCACGGTATTGGACAACAAGGGGCTATTTTCGGCAGTAAAATGAAACAACTCCGTTTTGGCGTCTTCTGACAATAAAAACACACCTGCATTGTCAGTGGCAATCCACTTCCTGTTGCCACCGTCTATGGCAATGCTGTGAATATATTCCGATTTCAATACAACTTCGGCAAAAGTATCTGTTTCCGTTATTCTGTTCACAACAATGGGACTTGGCAATGTATTTGGATTTTCAAACAATTTAGAGGGTGATGAATAGTATTTGATACCGGCATCGGTTCCTATCCATATTTTTCCATCTCTATCTTCTTTTATGACATTTACAACCGAAAAGGGTCCGTCGGCTTCACTCATCATCGTATTCAGTTTCACCCAAGCATCATCAGAAGAATTCAATGGCGTTTTGTTGGAATTGAACAACATAAATGTTTTGCCTTTGTCTGTCGTTAGCCACAGCCACCCTCTTGAATCGCAAAATATAGTTGAAACAGAAGCGGTATTACCGTATGGCAGAGTATAGGACAACCACGCTCCATCTTTGGTCAAAACCGACAATGGACGACTAACATAATAATTGCCTACCCATAAATTTTGTTGCAAATCGAACTCTAAAGCCGTAGCCATAGTAAGTTCAGGATTTTCAGAAAATCCTTGCAAAGAAGAATTTGTCTTATCATACAATTGTACCACTTTTCCATTCTGTATCTTAACCAATCCGCCTATCAATGCCACAGAATAGGTAATAGAAGTATCGTAAGGGGCAATTTTTGTATCTATCAAATCATAAAAGGTAAAGTTGTCTGGCTTGATAGAAGCCCATTGGTTGTTTGCCATTTGCGAACTTGTACCATCATTATAACTTGCTATCATATTAAAACTGATGCCGTGTACAGCAGAAAGTTTGCCTTGTTTCCAATCCATTTTCCACGTACCGTCTTGTGCTGGAGAAGATACGGAGAGATATTGTTTGTTACCTTGATAACTATGCACAAAACCGAATTTTTGAGAAGCCATATAAACAGAAGCACCGGCATAAATAGCACTTATCGCCTTGTCGCAATAATGGGTGGAAAACAATTGAAGAACTGTATCTGTCGTCAAAGTGTATATTGCAAAACCCCAATCTTCAAAAAAATAGATTCTGTCCTGTCTTACTTCCATTTTTTTAAATGAATTCCATGTTGCCATAGTGGGGTCTTTTTTCCATTGACCGGTTGTATTGATATGCAATTTTTGACCGATATAATATGAATTGTCTGTCCAAATGGTATCTGTTTTCAAACAAAACAATACATCACCGATAGATTTAATGGATATATAGGTTTGATTGTCGGTGTTTTCTTCTTTGGTCCATGTGGCGAAATCGTTGATTTGCGTGTTGCTAACAGCGGTTTTGTAAATATTTTTTTCCGTCACAGCAAAAACACTATCCCTTGCAAATGTCAGACCCAAGACAGGATATTGTGTGCCTGCATTTTGAAAAAACCACGTATCTTTCACTATTTTTTTCTTCAAATCCAAGCAAACAATACCAAAACCACAAGCCAAATAGGCATATCCATTAAATGCTACGACTTCATTGATTCGCTTGTCTCCAGAAATTTGTTTGTTAAGCATATCAGGAATATTATAAATATACCCGTCTTCATACACATCAATATTGGCATTCTGATAAGCAATAATCAAATATTTTTCATCAACAACACCCATACAAGCAATATCCATATCGCTTAAACCATTGTATTTGCTCATTCTTGTGAGTTCATTGTCTATGATATTGAAATGCAACAAAGATTTTTGAGAAGCATAGAACAACTCATCTCCAATTTGTTCTATTTGTTTTCCGTTGTTGTAATTAAAATACATTTGCCAACCGCCTACTTTTACCGTAGTCTGGGCAAAAAGACTTGAAAAACACAACAAAGTTATCAAAAATATTCCCGTTCTTTTCATTTTTTGGGTTATTGGGTGTCTATTTAGAAGAAACGTTTTTTTAGAATTTTTAGTATAACAAACGAGGTGGGATTATAGAAATAATCCTGTCAAAACAATATCTTATCCCTTTCTGTAAACAACCCCCAACCTTAAAAAGTAAGACCGGTATATAAATATAGTGCCCCATTGCCGTCCTGTTTTTTCAACGGGCAGGCATAATCTACAGATAAGACCAAATTTTGATTGACAATAAACCTTACTCCTATCCCTGCAGTCAAATGAAATTGTTCTCTTTGTGTGTCGATGTATTCATCGTATTTTTTGCGTAAAACATCATCGTTTGGACCCTTGTAGGTCATATCATATTGTCGTGTTACCATTCCCCCTTCAAAAAAAGCATTGAAAGCCAAACACCAATTTTGTTTCAACAATTGGAATTTAAAGACCTTATAACGCAATTCGGTATTAAAAAAAGTTACATCCAAGCCTTGTACCCTATTTTTCAGCAGACCTCTCACTGTCATATAACCTCCCACACCTTCTTTGTCTGATTCTTGTCCCATAACACTCCAAACTGACATCATATAATAGGGAATATTTTTGCCAAAAGTTCCCCTATAACACCAACGATAGGCAAATATCAAGACATTATTTACAAGAGGGACATAATGCCGTAACGACAAATAATAGGTATAATAAGCATGTGTTGTTCCTAAAAAACGAGGAGCCAAGCGTACATGCCCTTCTGCCAACAATCCTTTATTGGGAAATACTTCCACATCGCGGCTGTCGTATTTCAATCCCAAACGAATGGCACTGCTAAAACCACCTTTTTGTTCTTGAGGAGAAATGATACCCCACAAATTAAAATAATCATACAAGGTATTCCCTTCAAATATCTTGTCTGCCTTTTTGCCTTTGTTTATCTTTTCACGATTAACCGATTTCCATTTATACCAATCAAAACAATAACCTGCTTGCCAAAACAATTTATTGCCGACAATATTGCCGCTAAAATCAAACTTAAACGAAAGGGTCATCTTTTCAACCCGATAAAAAATAGGATTGTATTCCGATGGCATATTTGTTTTGTCTTTTTGTTTTGCCCAAAAATTGACTTGTCCATAGTCATATTTGGTCATATATCCGTTAAATCCATGAAAATTGGTCGCTTGGTCATAATCCAAATTTGCCGCTACAGACAACCTGACCTTGGGTATCAAATGTTTTGCATCATATATTATGCTGTATTGTTGCGAACCCTTATGATAATACGAAGCCGATATAACCCACTGTTGCCGCGTGGAAGGGTAAAAACTTCCATTGCCAAAATCATAAATATTTAACATGGCTCCGAACTGCCAACCCTTGTCTTGGTCGTAAGACAATAACGGCAAGGGTGCCACAAAGCAACCTGTTTTGACTATATCTTGTCCTTGTAATGAAAAGAAATGTTGTTTTTGGGCATTTTTCTTCTCTGGCAAACTATCGTTTTGAGCAAACACCACAAAGGGAACTATTATCAGTATAAAAAAGAAGAATATTTTTTTCATCATATTGTTTTCACCTCTTTTTTAGACCAATAAGTTGCTATTGTCAAACCTGAAACTATGTGCCAAATTGCCCACCATGCCGTTACCAAAAGCATGCCTCCCATGGCTGTACCTTGCGGAAATATGGCAGGATTGAACAACAAGGCCAACCCCAAACCAGAATTTTGTATCCCCGTTTCTATTGTCAATGTGCGTCTGTCACTTATTGGCAACCTGAACAGACTTGCCAAGCCGTAACCCGTAACAAGGGCTACCAAATTGTGCAACAATACAATGACAAAAATATACGGAATATACCTGACAAATATCGAAAAATTGTTTCCAAAACTTACTGCTACCAATACAAAAAAGAAAAAAATAGACAAATATTGCATCGGTTTGTGCATTTTCTTTGACAATGCCGGCAAAAATTTCGTGAAACAAATGCCCAAAACCAAAGGTATGCCCAAAAGAATAAAAACCGTCTCCAACATTTGCCAAATATCTATATGTAAAGGTTGCAAGGCGGTTTGTGCCATACTATTGGCAATATTAACATACAAACCGCCCCAAAATGCAAAATTAAACGGAGTTGTAAGTGGAGAAAGAGTTGTGGTGACTGCTGTCAATGAAACGGACAATTCCGCATTGCCTTTGGAAAATTGGGTCATAAAATTAGAAATATTGCCCCCCGGACAAGAGGCCACCAACAACATGCCCATTGCAACCATCGGACTTATTATATTCTTGCAAACAACAACAATAACAAATGTCAAAAAAGGCAATGCCACCAATTGGGATAACAAACCCACAAAAATAGACTTCGGCGAATGGAAGACTTTTTTAAACACCTCCGGTTGCAAGCCTAAAGCAACACCAAACATGATAAAGGCCAATACAATATTGACAATCCGCATGCCATGGACAGAAAAATTGATTTGTACATTATCTAATTGCAACAAGGATTCATACATCTCGTCAATTTGTATTAAAAAACCCTGCAAAGATAGCATAAAAATCAATAACTAAACCAACTATGACAAATGTACCAAGCAGTTTTATGTGTCAAATTCAAACAAAATATACCTGTTTCTAAAAAAGGGTTCAACACTTTGGTTCGGCAATAAAATTTCCCTTTTCCCGTTATTAAATATTCTTCAAAGTACAGCAACAATGACAAAAAAAACAATTTTGATAACAGGGGCAAGCAGTGGTATCGGCTACAATACTGCTATGGTTTTGGCGGAACAAGGACACAAAGTATATGCTGCCGCCCGTCGTGTGGAAAAAATGGAACCCCTGCGACAAAAAGGCGTTATCCCAATCAAAATGGACGTTACCTCTGAAGATTCTATCAAAAATGGACTTAACATAATGGTGCAAAACGAAAAATCTATTGATGTATTAATCAACAATGCAGGTTATGGTTATTTCGGTGCCATTGAAAATGTTTCAATGGAAGAAGCCCATCGGCAGTTGGAGGTAAATGTTTTTGGTCTTGCACGTTTGTGTCAATTGGTATTGCCCATTATGCGGCAACAGGGTGCAGGACGTATTATCAACACCTCTTCCGTTGCAGGCAAAAGTGTATTGTACTTTGGAGGCTGGTATCATGTATCCAAATATGCCGTAGAAGCATTTAGTGATGCCTTAAGAATGGAAATGAAACCCTTTGGAATCGATGTCATATTGATAGAGCCGGGAGGAATCAAGACCGAGTGGGGAATTATTGCGGCACAACATTTGGCAGAATCATCTAAAGGCACAACTTACGAACAACAAGGTTTGCAAGTGGCCGATTCTCTTGACAAAGTTTATCACATGAACATTTTGTCTCAACCGAAGGTGGTTACCAAAGCCATTTGCAAAGCCGTTAACAGCAAATATCCCCGTGTGCGTTATCGTGTAGGATTCGCGGCTGCAACCATATTGATATTGCACAATATTCTGCCTGCCCGTTGGTGGGATGCTTTGATGAGAACTTTGTTTGGGAAAATAAAAATATAAGTTTTCCTATTGACTGTTTGATAAAAAAATAAGAAAAAGTTGCAAAGGCAACTTTTTCTTATTTGTGGTCCCTCTTGGGCTCGAACCAAGGACCCTCTGATTATGAGTCAGATGCTCTAACCAGCTGAGCTAAGGGACCCCAATTGATTGTCTCAATTGAAAAGTGTTGCAAAGATATAATTTTTTTTCCAAAAAAATCGGTTTTTATATATATTTTTTCTTTTCATAGATTTTTTTAACGCTTCCACAATTAACCCAATAACTGAAAATAATCTAAAACATCATTACTAAAACTGGCAACGGAATAATGCCATCATAGGTATATAATATATCTCCGCTATAGGTAGAACGCCCTCTATAAACATGATGATTACCTATCGTATATATCGTATTCCCACTATAAGTGGAATTACCCTTATACACATATTTTCCGTCAAAAGTGATGACAATATCTCCACTATATGTGGATTTGCCTTGATATAAATGCTTGCCCTCCCACGTAAAAATGATATTACCACTATAATTTGATTGACCTTTGTAAACATACTTTCCATCATAAGTATAAAGTATGTTTCCGCTATAAGTACTTCTGCCTTGATATATATATTTTCCATCCCATGTATATACGGTATTTCCGCTATAAGTTGAAGCACCATAATACATATAACTTTGGGCAACAGACACAACACTCATCTGCACTAATACAACAAGCAACAATTTTTTCATATCTATAAAGTCTAAACAATATTGCAAAATTACAACTTTCTCTTTATAAAATTAGAAATATTTTCCTACTTGAACTTTTATTATCGTTTTTCATAGTTTTGACTTTCTCTATCTTCATTTTGGCAAAACAAAAATACTTGCTTAAAAATAGAAAAGTTAAGAGAACATTGTCTATCATATTATGACAGTCCTACCGATTACTAATAAAACACTTCCACAACAAGGGAAAAACAAAAAAAGACGCGACTTCCATATCGCGTCTTAGATAGACATTCTTATTCGGATTGTTTATTTCAATCTTTTTTAAAACTCTACTTTTGGTGCTTTTTCAGCCCCTGCTTCAGCCTCAAAATAAGGTTTCTTTTCAAATCCGAACATTCCCGATATGATATTATTCGGGAAACGGCGAATAAGCGTATTGAACGCCTTTGCTTGTTCGTTGAACTCATTGCGGGCTACCGTACAACGGTTTTCAGTTCCCTCCAATTGGCTTTGCAAAGAAAGGAAATTTTCATTGGCTTTCAATTCCGGATAACTCTCACTGACAGCCATCAAACGTCCCAAGGCAGCACCTAACTCACCTTGTGCCTGTTGCCATTGAGCCAGTTGTTCGGGAGTAGCATTAGAAGGATCGATTGTAATTTGTGTAGCACGTGCTCTTGCACTTACTACGGCTTCCAAAGTAGCACTTTCGTGCGAAGCATAACCTTTTACTGTTGCCACCAGATTAGGTACCAAATCAAGCCGTCTCTGATACTGATTTTCTACTTGAGACCATGCCGTTTCTACATTTTCTTCTGCTACAACCATTGCATTGTACTTACCCATCGCCCAGAAAAAAACCAGTGCGACTGCCGCTACCACCAAAATGATAGACCATGTTCTTTTTTTCATTGTGTTGAGATTTTTTATTAATATTATTGTTAATTATTTTTATTTTTCAAATACTTACCACTTTCCACCGGCACCACCGCCAAATGACCTGCCTCCACCGAACGAACCGCCGCTGGAACCACCGCCACGCCAAGAAGACCTGCTTCCATAGGCAGCCCCTCCTGCAGCAGCAGAAGACACTGCAATGCTGGCAATTGTAAAAGGAACAATCCATTCATGCCCACAGCATTTGCAGTGATAATGTTTTTCTCCCCGACCTGCAGACATTGTTGTAGGTTCCTCCACAACCTTATTATGTTTATAACTTCCTCGTTTGGCACAATGAGGGCAAACGGGTTGCCGTCTGTATTTCCATGTGACAATCAACATCACCAACAAACAGATAAAACTCAAAAAATTAAAGGCTCCCTCATGCGATTTTTGAGGACGATAGCCTAACAACAATTCCGCTTGTGCCGCTGTTGACAACAATTGGGCTTGTATTGCCTCGGCGGTTTCCATCATCGCCTTGTCTGTCTTACCCTCACGCATCAATGGAATAATAATATCATAAACGATGTCCGAACAAACGGCATCAGTCATAATCCCTTCCAGACCGCCACCTGTACGCAATTGCACATCATGACTTTGGGCAGCCAAAAATACCAACATACCCGTATTGGTCTTTTTATCGCCTATGCCCCAAGTATTAAACAAATTTTGCGAAAAATAAAAAGCATCAGCCTCACCAATATCTCCCAACAAAACAAACACCAACTCCACGCCTGTTTTTTCATGCAAAGACACGCAAATATCATTAATCTTGGTCTTGGTTTGCCGACTTATCAAGGCGTCAGGGTTGCACACATAATCTTTTGCGTTGACCGTATGGGGATTAGGAACCGTCTTCACCGTGAACACTGCCCACGCCGACTGCACACACATCATCAACCCAAACAAAAGCACAAAACCTTTCTTTATCATTGTCTGCATTTTTTACAAATATGATTTTTGACAATGCAAAAGTACTATTTTTTTCCCCATACTCACTAAAAAATTTTATCTTTGCAAAAAACAATCATTATCTGCATAAATTGTATTGTTCATGCCTAACGATTATATCTATCTAAAAGAGACCTCTTCAACGCAAACATACCTGAAATCTTTAGATGTGAATGCCTTGCCCGAATTTTATTGTGTTCGTACCGGTTTTCAACAACAAGGGAGAGGGCGTGGTTCCAATAGCTGGGAAAGTCTGCCCGATGAAAACCTAATGATGAGCGTGTTGTTATTCCCCGATACAAGCCCTGAAAAACAATTTGACATATCGTGCATGACAGCCTTGGCATTAGTAGAAACAATATATCAAAACACAGATATTCAAG
>JAFZUH010000180.1 GCA_017618435.1 Bacteroidales bacterium
GATGTACAATGGATGGGATATGCCTGTACCTGTACCCAATACTGAGTTGTGATATATATTCGCTTTGGTATAATTGATATAAATACCATAGAATGTTCCCGCTTTGAATGCTTTTATTTCATTGTTGGCAATTAAGGCATTGTTGGTTGTACCTAAGGTGGAAGCATTCATATAATAGGTATGGATACCATAAGAAGTAGAAGTACCGTTCAAGGTGATTTTGTTGCCTATGATACCGCTGTCTATTCTGTTGTAACCGTAGGTGTAAATGCCGTATTGGGTGGTTGCCATATCGTTTCTGGTAGTAATGGTATTGTAAGAAATGCTCTTGTATCGGTTGTAATAATAGGAATATATTCCACCCATATAGCCGTTGGTCAAGATATTGCTGTCTATGGTAACACAAGGCAAATGGGCAGCAACGGTTGCTGTACTTGAACCGCTATAATACAATTTCATGTTGTAATACCCGCCATCAATGGTGTTGTGGATAAAACGCACATCTTTCAAATAACTGTTCGCTCCCGATGCACTTGTGTGGTTTACGGCAATAATGGCATTGCTTGTGGAGGTGGAGTTTGTTCTTAATAAACAATTTCGAAATTCAATATCTTCGCAAATGCCGTTTAATTCAACAGACCCATAACCTCCGATAAAACACATATTGCGGAAATAGATATGTGCTGCACTATTCAAAGTTAGGGCAATGCCTGAAACATTGACAATAGCGTCCAAAGAGTCGCCCGTAATAGGCATGAAAGTGATGGTATTGGTTGGGCTTGTACTTGGAATGCTATCAATAACAATAGGTTTGTGGTCTAAATATGGTGGCAAAATGTGGAATATTACCGCACTGTCCAATCCACAATAGGTTGCTACCGATATGGCTTCCTGTATAGTGGAGAAATCGCCTCCTTGACCAATTGTATAAGTGCCGTGTATAGTTCCGTTGCAACCCCAAACCGAAGTGGAAACGGTATCATCGTAAACAAAACCGTCTGCAACATTGTTGGGCATATTGGTAAAAATTACAATTTCATTCAAGCCGGGTATGATGGTAACATTGGTAAGTGAAACGGTATCTATAGCATTGGGAGCCAAAGAGCCTGTCCATGTATGGGTGCTTGAAGAACCGTTGAAGTTCAGTACAATGTTGGTAGAAAATAATGTGTCCAAGCCTCTGTTTTGAATGCTGACACTTATTGGATAGGCCACTCCGGAGGCTTCTGCAGCATGCAAACCCAATATTTCCAATGGGGCTATATTCACATGAGGTGTACTATAAGTGTATGCTCCTGCAACTGTTGTCAGGCTGTCTCTCAATACTCCTTCTATGTCATTAACAACACTTGACAAGGCTGGTACGGAAATACCAATGCTGTCCAATACTCTTAATGAGGTGTTGGGGTTTTGTATGTTGGGCATAACAACAACAGAACCGCTATCGGTTATCACATTGTTTTTCCATGTTGTCAAGTCGGTTGCATAAGATGAATAATAACCAATTTTGTTGTTGGTTAAATTGTAATAAACATTGTTATTGACATTGTTGCCTGCCAAATAGGTTGTATTGGTTAAGTAAATAGGGCAGGAGTTGGTGCCTTCTCCATTGACAACAAAAATGTTGTTTTGTACATCAAAATTAATGCCACTTGCAGATGTGATATAAATACCTCTGGCATTGGCGGTACTTTGCATATATACACTATTGTGATATACTCTGGAACTTGCTGATGTGGAGAAATATATACCAGCGTTGTCCCCGCTTCCGTTTGTTGCGATAATTTCATTGTTGGCAATGAGAAAATCATGTGTTGTAAGGTTGAAATATGCACAATAAATACCATATTGTACAACATTGCCGATAATTGAGTTGCCAATGATATTGCCTGAACTGTAATAAGCGTAAATACCATTCAGTGTAGTTTGTTGAAAATCGGTTTCACGTTGAACAATTTTATTGTAAGCAATATATGCACTATCGCAGTAATACATGTAAATACCGTATTTGTCAAAAGTATGAATATGGTTGTTTTCTATGTGAAGATTGTTTATGATGTTGGTTGAGGCTCCGTAGGCATAAATACCATAACCGCCACCAGAAATGTTGTTGTTGGTAATGGTAATATTGGAGGAGGTAGCCAAATTTGAATATATCCTTATTGCATTATGACTATTAGTTGTAATGGCAGAGGTGAAAAACGGAACTGCAAGCACACAACTGTCTATTGTTATATTTGAACAACTGTCTCCGATAATGATACTATGTGAATAGTAATAAGCCGTAGCAATAGGAGAGTGCCCCTTCAAGGTTAGATGTTTGAAACAAATATTGGAAATGTTTTGTAACATAAAAGGAGCCACTTGGTTGTTTGGTGCCGTTGCTCTTTGGAATATGACACTATCTTTGTTTGCATCGGCAGATGTGAATGTAATGCTATAGGTGTTGGCTCCCACAAAGGTGTTGCCATTTAAAACAACCTCTTGAAGATAGGTACCTGCCAAATAAGCCACCTCCAAATCGCCGTTCAAACCGCATAGGGTCAATCTGGTAATAAAATCCATGGTATTGGCGAAATCGCCTCCGTTACCAATGGTAATACGACCATTCAAAGGTACACAAGCAAAGGAAGAAGAAGCAATGGTATCGTTTTGCTGATTGTTGTCTGCCCATGTATTGGCGTCAAGCCATGCAATAACGCTGTTGGGACCATCTGCGTATGTGATTGTTCCCAAATAGAGAGTGTCTGATTCTTCTATTGCCAAATTGCCTGCCCAAGCAAAAGATGTTTGCGACACATTGTTGATAGCCCAACCGAAAGAAGCGGATTTCAAGGTATCTATACCCACATTGGTAATGATTATTGATATGCTGTCAATTGTTCCTTGGCTAACACCATTACGCAATGGAGTGATATGATTGACCCAAATATCTTTTTGCAACAATGGAAAACCTTGATAGCACCCCATGGCTGTTGTGATATTTCTGCGTGCATTTTGTTTGTCTGTCAATACATTTGGCAAACGCATAGCCTCTAAACCATCATAATTTGCCAATTGTAAAGAAAGAGTTGTGTCAAATAGCGATTTTGTTGAATCCAACAAAGTAACATTTGTATTAATAGAGTTCATATCGCCGTTTACAGCCACTTTCCATGCGTTGAGGTCGGTATAGTTGTTGCTTCCCAAACGTCCAATATATGTAGGTGCATAGTAGTTGTTGTAGTTTATATCATACGTGGTTGTTGCGATAAGATTGATAGGATAACTTGAATTCGTTGTATTGGTCAAAATAATATTATTGTTGTAGGCTTTCACAAAAGTGCTACTCGTTGTGGTAGAATAGCCATACAACCCAACCATATTGGGGGCTCCCGACATGTAAATGGAATTGTTGATAACATCAAATTGTCCGTAATAGCAATTTAAACCATAAGATATGCTGGTATTTGTTGTGTTCAATGAGATAATAATTTCATTGTTGGACAACAAACCTGCTTTTGTTGTACTGTCATTGCCTCCATATCTGACATCATTGACGTAGTAGAAATAACCGCCTATAGCATAATTGAGATCAGTATTGATGTTTTGAATATGGTTGCCATCGCATTTGTCTAAATTGACATAATAAACATAAAAACCTCTCCAATAGGTTGTAACGGTCAATCCATTTTTACGACTGAATAACTTATTGCCCGATAAACTGTTTGAGTGGGTGTAGTACAAATGGATACCTGTTAGATACGAATTGGTTATTGTATTGTTTTCAATACGAATATTTTGACCGTATGCCGCAGTCCCCGTACCGGCATAGAAATATATGCCATAGTAACCACCGTCAATAGTATTGTTGGTAATGGTTATATTGTTGGCAATGCCCGTACTCGATGTTTTGTAAATAGGAGTAATGGTTGTGCTATTTGTGTTGAGGTTTGATTTGATGATACAATTGGTAATGGTAACATCGTTGCAGGCTCCCTTGAAAATAATACCTTTGGCATTGTTGGTGCTGGCGTCTATGGTAATGCCGTCAATGACAATATTGTTACTGTTGTTCAGAATAATAACATTTGAATTGACAGGGGAGGTAACAATTACATCGCTTGGATTGCCGGTGGCTGATGTGATGGTCAATTTGTATTGACCCATAGTATTGCTAATATTGCTCAAATCCAAACTGTCGTTATAGGTTCCTGCATCTACAAGCAAACGAACATCACCTTGTGGTTGGCAATAAGCAAAACCTTCAAGAGCCTTTTTTATTGTTGGATATTGTTTGCCATTGCCGATAGGAATATCTCCACCGATAAGATTGTTGCATCCATAAATTATTAATGATAGAGTATCGTCAAATGTGGTGGAGTCTATGATATTGTTGGGATATGCCACCCATGTTACAATAGTGTCAAAGTTATTCAACGTAGGGGTGTAGGTTCCAATGTTTACGGATGTTTCTTCGTCCCATTCCAAATGACCTGTCCAATTGAACACGGGTTGAATATTTCCATTAACACTATAATACAAATTAGCGGAGGTGAGTATAGTGTCGCCGGTATTTCTTATTTTTACACTGATAGGGGTGAGGTTGCCTGCAATGGCACTGCCATATATCGGAGAAGTTATGGCTGTCAAGGCAACAGAATTTTTTGCGTATCCCGATGTGGTGGACAAACCGAAACGTATCAACGGAAGATATTTTTGGCGTGTCCAAGCCGTAGCGGTGCCGTTTTTGTAGGCAAGCCTGTATTGATTGCTTGCCGTATATCGCCATGCTAACAAAGATGTTGATTTGGCAGGGTCTTCCGATTCTACGAATACATACAGATTGTGGTTGGCTGGAAGTATAAAGGCTTGGAAAAAATCAATTTGATTCCAATATTGTTTTGAACTTGTTTTGCCTTGGTATACCAAAGTTGCTCCAATTTCGTCAGGTTTGATGTCTGTAGTGCTTACACTTGTGTCGGCGGTAGCCATCATCCATACTTTTATTTCTTTGGTTACTTGGTATGAGGTATTGCTGCCGTTTGTTACATTGTACCAAGCCATATTGGCGATATAAAGAGGGTTGCTTGTGTTGCCCAATTCGGAAGCATAATAAAGTGAACGGCTTCTTGTTGGGCTTTGGCTTGTAGCATAGACGGCATAGCCGCTTGTTGGTGTGGTTGCCGTGCTGTCACCCGTACAAACAACATCGGTGATATTCAATATGCCGCTGTTGGGTTTGACGATATTATATCCTGATGTTATTGTAGAAGTGTTGCCCGTTGTATCTCTGCCTGTTATATAATACAAAATATTTGAGTTAGGGGTCATTTTGGGTAATGTTGCTGTCCAAAGACTATCGCCGGCGTAGGCGGTCATCATAATGGAATCAGTTGTTGTTGAACTCATATTGGTAACTGTATATACCAAATAAGGAGTTAAAAGTGGGGCAGAGGTGCGTTTGGCTACCTTGGCATTTATAGTAAAAGGTCCGGAGTTGTAGACTATACCTTGTATAAATGGTGGCAAAAACTCAACCACAGGCGGTTTTAATTCTGTATTGGAAGCGTAGATTTGAAAATCGTCTATCAGCCAGCCGTAGTTTAGGTTAGTACCTGCTGTATTGCCTTTTTTGATGATAAAACGGAAGGTAACTTCGGCAAACGATACTTCGTTGGACATATCAAATGTTTCTTCTTTCCACCATGCTTGTGTAGGTATCGCCAATGAATCACCAGCTTGCCATTGTGTATAACTTGCCGCACTGAAGCCACCCCTGTATTCGCCTGCACCTTCGTAGATGTTGGCCGGGATTTCTTTCCATTTGGAACCAATGTCATTGAGACGGTATTCTATACGGACTTCATCTTCGGGAGAAATCTTGCAGATGTGAGAAAATCTTAACATTACATGAGCGTACGACCGACAGTCGTAAAGAGGGGTTTGTAAAATCAAAGAGTCGTTGGCTGCATTGGGCACTTGACCGAGTAGAGACTTGGAACCGCTTACGTAATAGTTAGTAGTTTGATTCCATGTTGTAGATTGAGAGGGCGTTACTGAAAACGGATGGGTGGTCCCATCAAAATTTTCATGTACAATTTGCACAATTTGTGCTTCTGCTACGCTTGATAGACCGAATATGCACGCAAAAACGCATGCCCACAGCGTCTGTAAGCCTTTTTTGTTGAGTAGTGGTTTCATATAACATAGTTTTTTGAATTATTTTCATATAAAAAAGTATTAGTTTTTTGCGAAATTTCAGACCTCCAAAGGTACATAAAAAAATGAAACGATTAACTTAAATATGAAAAAAAATTATTCAAAATTTATTCTTAATTCGCAAACTATTGATAATGAATATTATAAAAAATATACAAAAAAATGAATTTTGTTACATATTTTTTTATACCTTTGCGAAATTTTTTTAAGGAAGAGTTTATGTATTGGACATTAGATTTAGCATCAAAGTTAGAAGACGCTCCATGGCCAGCAACCAAAGAAGAGTTGATAGATTTTGCTGTTCGCTCAGGAGCACCGATGGAAGTTGTAGAAAATCTTGAAGAGATAGAAGATGAAGGCGAAATATATGAATCTATAGAAGATATTTGGCCGGACTATCCCTCAAAAGAAGATTTCTTCTTCGCAGAAGATGAATATTAAAAAAAAGGAAGAAAAACTACTACGCTAAATTATATCAAACAAATTGTTTGTCAGATTTTTGTGCTTAATAAAACTACGGCATAAGCACTAATACCTTCTTGTCTACCTATAAAGCCCATTTTTTCAGAAGTTTTGGCTTTTATGCTAATATCGTTGGTTGAAATTTGCAGAATTTCAGCGATATTGCTTTTCATTTGCTCCATATAGGGAAGTAGTTTGGGCTTTTCCAACACAAGTGTACAGTCTATATTATTAATGGTATATTTTTCATACACCAAATCTCTGCAACATTGTAACAAATACAGACTGTTTGCATTTTTGTATTTTATATCCGTATCAGGAAAATGATAGCCAATATCGTGCATATTGGCGGCACCGAACAAAGCATCAATAATTGCATGTACCAATACATCTGCATCGGAATGCCCTAAGCAACCCAATGCAGAAGGAATATTTACTCCGCCCAATATCAAGGGGCGGTCTGCTGTGAGTTGGTGGGTGTCAAAGCCGAAACCTATTCGCATATACTTGTTTTTCCAATAAATTAAATGATGGAGATATGTCTGATGTTCTATTGGTAACCCACTTGAACTTTTTTAGGTTGCCCGAATTCAAAGGAGATTGAAAATCTCAAGGTGTTTTCCAATGGGTGCTGTTTTGTGCCGACAGGCAATATATAAGCGGCATCGATGGCAAAAACGCTGTATTTCAAGCCAACACCAAAGGTGAAATATTTTCTTCTGCCTTTGTATTGCGATTCGTTGAAATAGCCTGTACGGATAAACAATATGTTGTTGTAAGAATATTCCAAACCGACATTCAATACAAATTCACTCATTTCTTCTTTAAATCCGCCAGGAGCGTCTCCCCAAGAGGTAAATACGGCTTCTGCCGAAGATATATTGGGGTCTCTGCCCTTGTCTATAACAGGTTTGCCTGTTGTTTGATTTATTATAACAACTCCGTTGGAATCTGTTGCATAGATAGGAGGAGTAGGTACCAATAATTTGTTTATATCAAAAGCAAAAACCAAACGGTTGTATTTGTCTATATTCATAGAATAGGCGATACCTACACGGAAGTTGGCCGGTAGAAAATCTCTTTCCGATGAAGAAGAATAAGAAATTTTTGCTCCGATATTCGAGATATTCAAACCGAAAGAAATATTGCTGCTATAAAGTCTGTTGGTTTTGAATTTGTGCAGATAAAACAAAGAGATGTCTGCTGCTCCCGACAAACCGGGTTTGTTTTCTCTGTTAGGATTGACACTGGTGAGGTTAGAATAGATAAATCTGCCTGTTACCGCCATAGACAAGTTTTCTATCAACTGACGGGAATAGGCCAAATCAATAGCAAATTCGTGCGGTTTGTAGTTTTGTTGTACCTCTCCTTCTTCATTGGTTATTTCCATATTACCCATAGAAAAATAACGTACAGAACCCGAAAGGGCATCGTTTGAAGTGAATTTGCCGAAACCGGACGCATACAGCAGATAAATATCTCTAACATGCAAACCTGCCAACCATGGACTGTATGATACGGAAAAACCATATTGATTGTCCGAGCAAATATATTTGGCAGGGTTCCAGTGTTGGGCATTGGCATCGTTCAAAACGGCGACACCGGCCTCACCCATACCGCCGATACGGGTATCGGGGGCAATTTGCAAAAACGGAACCGCAGTCGTAATGACATTACTGCCCATACGCCCTAATATATCGTCTTTTGTTTTTGTTTGTGCTTGTATATTGTTACTGAATAAACAAAATATAATAATGGCTATCAATGAGATAGTTTGTTTTGAATGGTTGCTGTTCATTATAATATTATTTTCTGAAAAAAGTAAAACACCAAAATAAAACGAAAAAAAAATAAAAATATTGCTATATGATATATCTTTTTTAAAGAATAACAATTTTTTCAATTTTTTCTGCGATATTGTTATTGTTGTCTCTCACCGATAGCTTGTAGAGATATACACCTTTGCCGATTTTGTTGCCATAGTCGTCCAACCCGTTCCAAGGTATAGGATTGCTTCTGAAACCGGTAGTTGTTTGTGTGTCGAAAATTGTTTTGACCAATTTGCCCGAAATGGTAAAAATATTTATTTTCACTTCTATAGGCTGATAGGGCTTGTTGTGTTCAAAATAAAAAGAAGTATTGGTCGTAAATGGATTGGGATAGTTTAAGACGTGGTCTATACTCAATTCGCTATTGTTCACCACTTCAAATTCTATTTCCGTTTCTCCCATATTGTTTACAATATCCCAAGCCCGTACTTTAAGGGTATGGTGTCCTTCGGGCAATTCAGACAACAGATAACTTAAATTGCCTGAAGTGTAACTGTTTTCTTCAAATTCAAAATAATCGTTCAAAACAACGGCATTGGCAATGTCATTGTCAATAATGGCCAATATATCGTGTCCGATACCTGCACCGGCGGTATTCAAACCTGTTTCGTCTGATATTTTAGCCAAAATGGTTGGGGTAGGGTTGCTAATGCCCCCGCTGACAAATTGTTTGTCGTTGAGATACAATTCTATATCAGGACCTTTTTCATCGTGTATGATAGTGTCATTCATACCACCAATATAAAAATGTTCATAGCCGTTAGCATCATATTGGTCAGAATAGGCATAATAACTTATTTTGCCTAATCCGTATTCATAGTTTATATCTTTGGGTACCATAAAACTGAAGGAGAAATTGCCGTCTTTGACAGGTATTTTTCCTTTGTAGATAATGCTTTTCTGGCTGTCAAAATGTCTGACAGAATCCCGATAGTTGTTATTGATAGTGGCAATGGATTGAATTTTGTCAAAAATAATGGGATACACATAACCTTTGAAATCGTTGATAATATTGTTGTTCCCATCTGCAATATGTCCGCAAACGGTAACAAAGGATAATGATTTGATGGTATCTGTAAAAGTTTTAAAATCAGCATGATTTATACTGTCTGTGCA
>JAFZUH010000181.1 GCA_017618435.1 Bacteroidales bacterium
GGTTGGCGAATACAGGTTTATACCTGAAGACGCTCCTACCGGCATTTGTCCTGCAGTGTACCAGTGAGTCATATTTCCGCAATGACCTAACTGTATCGAAGCCAAAGCCCCTTCTGCATGAATGGCATCTGTCAATTGTTTCAACTCCGGAACAATTTCTTCTCTCATCCACAATTGTCCATTGAAAGAAACTCCGCTTCTGTTAACAGAGGCATAGGCAACGGTAGTCATACCTATCCCACCACGAGCAACAGCAGTATGATAATCAAACAAATCTTTTGACGGCCTATTATTGTAAGCCATGTTTTCAAATGCTGCCGACCTAATTGTGCGGTTGCGTAAAGTGATATTACCTATTTTACATGGGGTGAAAATTTTCGATGGTTCCATATTGAGCATTTTATGAGATTAATAAATAAAAGGAAATACGCGTTTTAAATGTTTGTTTTGCATTTGGTCTGCAAATTCTATCCGGTATTTGTTATAAATAGCATTGGCACGAGGTACCAGATTTGCAAAAGTCCAAATGAAAAATACCAAACCGGAGAATGACCATGTCAAAACAGCAAAACCTGCCCATTCCAACAATTCCCCTAAGTAATTGGCAGAAGTTACAAAATTGAACATTCCTCCATGCGGCAAATAATGCTTTGTATCGCCCGGCTGACGAAGATTCCTTATTCTTCTGTCTGAATCTATGTTGATAATAAAACCGATAAAAAACAGAACAGTACCACAAATAAATTGGGGTGTCAATAGCCATTCGTTGGTATATTTATCTTTAGGGGACAAATAAAATATCCAATAGCCTTGCATAACGGCATTGGCCAAATTAAAAAATATACCCATAAACATAACTGCAAGGGGCATTCTGCTTTTTCCTTTCATCAAAAAAGGAAAAATAAAAGTTCTTTGCACATAATGTATTTCAAATATAATGAAAATAAGCAAAGGTGTCAGTTCGAAGCGTCTGTCGCTAAACAACCAAAAACAAAACATAGACAAACAAATAGGTGCTTCCATCAAAACCCAACCGATTTTGTTGTTGATTGTTGCTCCCCATTTTTTATCTATAAAAATACCATAACCTGCTTTTACAAAATATAAGGAAACAAAAACGATGGCGGCAATACCCACCATTATCCATAAAAAAATGTTAAAACTTTCCATATTCATATTTATAATACAAAAATTGCAAATGTACTATTTTTTTTCTTCCTTTTGCAAATTCACGTTGGAAAGTTGAAAAAATAACCTACGTTTACCATAGGCAACGAATACGGATATTTATGTCTAATTGTATAATAAAAAAAATGTAAACAACTTATATTCCTATATAAACATTTCTTATCCAGACAAATATTATTAAACAAACAATAGGAATGACAATATAGTAAGACCATTTATTCTGAATTAAAGGCTTCAATAAATTTGTTTTGAACAAAAAGTCTATCCAAGAAAAAAGAAAAACACAAAGTAAAAACAAGATAAGTAAAACAGATAAAGGATTAATTTGTATCGCTGCTCCAATATGTCCATCTAATATTTTCCAAGCGGCACGTGTACCTCCACAGCCTGGACAAGGAATGCCTGTCAATTTATGAAAAGGACAAAATGGCTTTGGAATGAACCCTTGTTTGCTCACCCAAAGCCATATTGCAACAACAACAAAGATGATGCTGATAAGTAAAGGTCTTTTTATCCGCTTCACTTAAAACAACATCGCTTCGTTAAAATTCTTCATATTATACTCGTATGTACGATTTCTTACCGTAAACCAATCAATGATAGTCCAAATGCCACAACCACCACAAGTAAGCAATTTCGCAATACCAAGTCCAGTTTCTCCAAGCATAAATCTATCAACCCCCCAACCACCAAGGAAAATAGAAATAATGAGCATTGTTGTTGGTTGTTTGAAAGAAGTTGCCATTAATACGGTGGCTTTTTCTTCCGGTAAGGTTTCCAATCTTTGTTTTATCATCTACAATTGAGCAAGAGTAAAACATTCTTTGTTTGTTGAAACAAACAGGTCTATTTTGGATTGTTCCATGATTTTTTCCCTGATACGTGTCGGGCACAACTTTTACTACTCGCATAGTGCCGGCTTGAGCGGAATAACACAAAGAAAAGAAGCGTGGCACTATATCATACCACTTCTCTAAGTGATGGTCCTGAGAAAATACCCTGTAACAAAGAAATAGTAAACAGCCCACGCTAACGCGTGAAACCTTTATACTCTCACTTGTGTTACGTTGAAAATTTCTCAGGTTTTCACTTACAAGAATGAGCATAATAACGCTTCGTGATTTCGCAATGAAATCTAATATGCAAAAGTACAAAAAAATATAAAACCAAATAAAATTTTACTAAAAAATATAGATTCAAGTAGGGAAAATTATAAAAATATCCCTCCCCCACTTGAAAATACAAATTGTTTTTCATCTTTTCCCCTTTTAAAAACCGATACGAGAAGTATTGTCGCCATGAATCTTTTCATTTCGGCAAAAATCTTCAATATCATTGATATTTGGACGTTTACCGTTGACTACCTCTTCCATTATCACCTTACGCACAATATTGTCTATTTCACCACCAGAAAAATTATACTTTTGTGCCAGTGTAAGGGCTTCTTTGTCTTCAAGCCACAAGAGTTTGCTTTTCCAAATGGATTGTTTGGCTTCTGTGGTAGGATTGTTGAATTGTATTTTGAAGAGAAAACGCCGAGCAAATGCACCGTCAAGATTGGTAATGAGATTGGTGGTCGCAATGAGTATGCCATTGAGTTTTTCCATTTCTTCAAGTATAATATTCTGAATGGCATTTTCCGTTTGTGCTACATTGGAAGCATTGCTATCCTTGCGTTTTGCGAAAAGAGCATCCGCTTCATTAAAAAGAAGTATAGGTTTCAAGTCTTCTTTTTCGCATAGGGAAGCATAATTTGTAAAAATTTTTTTGATACGTTTTTCACTCTCTCCGAACCAACAACTTTTGGAATTGGCTATATCCACATGAAAAACAGAACGACCGGTGGCTTTGGCAATCTGCATGGCTGTTTCTGTTTTACCTGTTCCCGGAGAGCCATAAAAAATAGCAGCCACACCTTTGGGAAGAGCATTGCTTTCGAGACGTTGCTGCAACTCTTTGAATTTATCATTGGAGAGATTTTCTTTAAGCAAATCAAGTTGAAGACTGAGTTCTGGAGCGTAAAACAAGGTTTTTCCAGCGATTTGGTCCGGATAGATAAGTGCATCTTGACGACTTTTCTCATCGGTAAAGAGCTCTATGTCCTTTTCAAGGAATAGTTTTTTGCCTTTTTCGGTAAGTTTGATGTCGGCATCGGAGAACATACCATCGGACTCAATTTCGGCTAAGTCAAGTTTGATAAGCGGGTGTATCCCCTCTTTAAGGTCGCGGGCCACACTGAAACGTTCGGAAATGGATTCGAAAATGTCGCTTAGCGTGTCGTTGACGTCACTGCAACGGCGACGGCTATCCAGAAAATCGCTGCAAATATCGTAGAACAAGATACGGTCTCTGATGTCGGACAACATTTTCATAGTGTCACCGATAAAAGGGTGCAAAGAATACTGCTTTTCCCTTTGTTCAACCAATTTGAAAAGGTTGCCTGTGTTGATGTCGCTATCTTCCACCCATTTGGCAATTTTTTTCACAAAGTCGTACTGATTAACATTGTTTTTGACAGTTGCAAGTGCATCCTCGATAGAGATGTCGTGACGTATAGCATCTATAATTATGTCGGGGATTTTGTAGTTGGGGTCGTCCCAACTGTCGATGCTTTTTTCGAGGATATTTTTGTCCACCATATATTCAAGTTCGTTGATGAAATTTTGTTGATCAATGTCATCAAGGTGGAAAAAACGTCCTATGTTGTCGAGGTCGCAGGCTCTGTTTGATTTTCTTGCAAAAATTGCCACGAAAGAGCAGGCTTGTATCGGCGTGCAATTCAAATACTTGGCAAACGCTTTAACTTCGCGTAGCACCTCGTTGAAGATGGTTTTTGAGATGGCTTCCTTCTCATCTTTGTAGAAATCGTTTTTGAGAAATTTCTTTTCTTTGATGATGAATCCGGGCTGCAGTACGTTGAGAACGTGATGTTCGGAGTTATTGAGTTGCTTTGCAAGGTAGCAAAGTCTTTGCAATGTGTTGCGTTTCTGTGTTTTCATGGTATTATATTTATTAAATTTATTTGCTGTTAAATATTTCTATTTGATTTTTTCAACTATATATAAATGAAACAGCCATTTTATTAAGCCTTCTGTTAAACTTTTTTTGCATTATTTTTTCTATTTTACTTTCTGCAAAAATAAAACAAGGCTATGCAAAAATATTTCATAGCCTTTACATACATTCTTATTCGATTGATTATCAACAAAAAATACATCAAAAAAAGATACAGATTGTTATACAACAACCTGTATCAAGTTATAGTAAAGGATTATTTATCTGACTTTACTTTATTTCGATGTTAATTGAGATATATTACAGAAGATGTTTTGAAATCTTTCTCATAAAAGTTTGCTCCCGGATATTCTCCCCAATCCATATTGAGCCATATTATATTTTCATTCTTCGCATCAATTTGGAAATGAATTTGTTGTCCTTTTGTTTCTTTGTCAAAGAATGTTTTTATCAGAAAACAGGCATCGTCAAAATTTTCTTTTTCTATTTTAAATTCAGGAAAAGCGTGATTGTGTGTCAGTACTATTCGAGATGTACCTCCAATGGCTTGTATACAAGAAGCGAGAAGTATGGCATAATCATCGCAATCACCCTTTAACGTATGAATACTTTCACTTGCCTTTGCAAAATACTCTTCACCATCAGGGTCACACACATAATCCCAATTTTCATTAATATATTTGAATATGGAAAATACTTGTATAATGGTTTTGTAAGGAATTTTTTTATAAAACTCATTGACAATTTCCATGTATTTCAATTGAGAAGCACAATTGTCCCTATACGCTTTTAAATTGGTCAAATAGCGTTCGTTTTCATTATAAGTGTCATAAAAATGAAAAAAGGAATAGAATTGTTGTTTTTCTTTTATCTCTTTTTGTACTTTTTGTATTGCCCTATCGTATCTGTTAAGCGTATCATAATATCTGTGTATTTCTTTCACCATACCTTTTTCTCCGGAAAACGGAATCACTTTTGTGTCAATATTCAAGCTTAAAGACGATGTGTGATTGAGTGCGAATGACCTTACCGAAGAGGCTTGATAATCGCAAGCAAGACGAATCTCCCTATCTCTTAATCTTGATTTTTGGTCGAATGAAATTGCTATATAATCGGCACAAGCATTTCCCCAACCATAACTATTATTGATACTTCCATACGTCAAAAAAACAACACAAAAACAAGCCGCTACAAAAAACAAATATCTCAACCAATAAACTATTAAATACGCTATAAAATAAACAAGTACAAACAACAAACATCTGTCAATATTTAAAATCCAATCGGGATTGGGCAATATATTGGAGCAATAACAAAAAAGTGGAATCGTAACAATTGTAGTCATCAACCACCTGAAAATACCCCAAAAAACTTCACCCGAAGTGTTTTCACCCTCATTTTGTTCTTTTGCTTGAAAAGCATACCCTGTGTTCTTATTTTCCTTTAGCATAACTTTAAAAATTTAAATGTTTAACTCTGTTGCAAAAATATAAGCAAAAACAGAGATAACAAGCAGATTTTCTGCAAATTGTATGAACTTGACTTCGTTCTGTACCAAATGGCTTTCAGGGTGTATGAAAGGGCTTTTTTCAAGCAACAAAGGAAGTATAAAAAACCGTTTGGAGCGGCAAAAAAATTTTAGGAAAAAACGACCTATCGGTTAAAGTGACAGTAGAATATTAAATATTATATCTGATATGACCTTTTGAAATTTTTGCGTGAAATGTAAAATCTTACATTCCGATATTGAATCCCAGCATTAGAACAAGAGGTATGCCACTTGTTTTCTGCATATAGGCGGGGTTGTATTTTTGCACCAATCCTTCTCTGCCGTCTGTTTTATAATATTGAATATGTGCATAAACAAAACAATTGTTCATCCATTCCCATTCAACTTTCAAAGTGGTAATGTGATTGTAATAAATCACCTGCTGCATAAACGGCAATCCCCATGGTTCGCCTTCTCCATATATGTAATCGGTTCCTTTTCTCAAATAGGTATAAGACGCTTTTAAACTCA
>JAFZUH010000182.1 GCA_017618435.1 Bacteroidales bacterium
AATAGTGCCTTAGAAGCATTGGATACATTAAAGAAACAAGATATTGATGAAGTTAAGGCTATGAAAAATCCACCGGCTGGTGTCAAACTTGTTATGGAAGCTGTTTGTGTTATGAGAGATATTAAACCTGAAAAAATTCCCGATCCTTCTGGTTCAGGAAAAATGGTTCAAGATTATTGGAAGCCATCTGTTAAAATGATCGGTGATCCAAAATTCCTTTCTACATTAAAAGAATATGACAAGGTCGCTTCATTCCAAACCCCATCTATTATTGTTGAGTCCTGCAATCTCAATTGCGGTCGCACCCACATTGAATCGCTATATCCTAAAACATGAACGATATTAAAATTATATGAAAGGCTGTCATTTTTTCTTGTAAAAATGGTTATGGTTGCAGAACTGTCTTCTGGCACCACGCACATACCCGACAATCCTAATGCAAAACAAGGCTCTCTTTGGGTATTCTTCGCCGATTGCCAATTACCACTATATGTTGTAGAATAATTATATGGATTATTGGTTTTAGCTACAGAAAAAGGAAACAATATACCACGAGCGGCCACCAAGCCAGGAGATAATGTTAACAAATTGGCTCGCATTCTATTGGAAAAAATACCTGCTTGTATATGAGACCCTCCCATGTGCAAAATTGTCAATTGTTTTTTTTCTCCATCTATCAACAATTCATCTATTATTTGAAAAATATCTTCATAAGCCAAAGTATCATTGGCAGGAAACACCAGTGAAACACGTTCTTGAGGCTGATTGGGTGTATGAGGAATATTGCGGAAAACCGATTGTCCGCAAAGATTATCAGATAAGCAGAAACAAAAAAACACTCCAATGCAAAACGATAGAACGAACAACTTGTTTTTCATCACCTAATGCATTTTCATAAATTTGTCAATCATATCTTTGGGACAGGTTTTTCTTAACCGATAGAACTCATAATGGGTCAAAAATGAATTGGCGAGTATTTGTGCAATTTCATTTGCTCCTTTTTCGGTAAAATGCACATAATCGCCACCAGCCCATGCCGGAGAATGTTTCACCCATGACACCATGGAATTTTCTCCACCCATCACATGAAACATATCCCAATATGCAGCCCCATTTGCCAAGGCTGTTTTTTTCAAAGCCTCATTCATATCCGGCAAATACGGATACGTTTGCATTTTGCCATTTATACGTTTAGACATATCAGAGGGACCTATGAACAATATTTTTGCTTGAGGATTGCAATGTTGTATAAATTTTATCTGTTTGGCAATCCTTTCCATATACGCATCTATAGCCTTTTGACTATTTATTTGCGGCATCATATTACCCCCATATTGCAAAATTATCAACTTAACATTCATTGTTTGATAAGCATTGGCTAAAGTGGAGGAATCCATACGAGTGAAAATTGTACCGGAGCACCCTCGCATTGGCACATTGGTCACACATAAGCCAGAGGTGCCCTCTATAGAAAGAGCATATATTTCTGCAGTACCATTCAATGAAATTGTTGTTTTGTTTATAGGCTTATCCGATGTCCACTCTAAACGACTTACCCCATTATATGCAGAAGAAATGGAGCGTTGTTTTCCCATACAAGTGGCAGAAAAATTATTGCCATTGTTCCCCAACAACAAAACTACTCTTGAAAAATTTTGTGTGTTACTATAAGTCCGTTCCGTATTGTATGCTGACACAGAAATATTCGCTTGCCCGCTTACTTGCCCAAGATTTGCCAGCAAGCCGTATCTTTTATGTGAGGCACGTGGTTGGGAAGTATCACCATAAACTACATATCGTGCCAAAGCCCCCGAATAGGTTTGCCTTACTGTAAATGTAGGAATAGTCTGTATAGCAGGCAACATACCAACTCCCTTCCCTCCGAACTTTTGTTGCAATTCATGACGGAACAAACTTGTTATCCTATCCATTTCTATTTGGGAATCGCCATAATGAAGAATATGTATAGTTTTATTGTCAGTTTTAGCATGCTCTAAAACAGAGAAAAGTGTATCATAATATTTGTAATTTTCCTTAGGAAAATATATTCGTGCGACATTGTTCCTTATATAATTACGGTAAAAAGACAAACTGTCTAATATCGAATTTTTTCCGGAAACATCTGTTTGGGCTTTTAACAATTCCACATTGGCATTTATATCTATCGTAGATTCTTTTTCTACGGCAAACACCTCGTTTAAAGATGGAAATTTAAATATTTGTGTTCCAATTTGTACTCCGTCTTGTGGAAAAACAGCACTAATAGCACCTAATAAGGAAAACACAAATAGTATAAATATTACAATTTTATATGGTTTCATTTTTTTTCTGCAAAGGTAATAAAAAAATTTAATAACTACCTATATCATATTCCATAAAACAATAATAGTTAGCGATATAACCACTAACTATTATATAAATATCAAATGTAACAACTTCTATTTTCCTAAAAAATTTGTGACCCCGACAGGATTCAAACCTGTAACCTTCTGATCCGTAGTCAGATGCTCTATTCAGTTGAGCCACGGGGCCATACCCTTACG